>DATBQC010000721.1:0-2123 GCA_036561065.1 Methylobacter sp.
TATACGGATTGTATGTTCAGTCTTAATATTGATAATTTAAAAACCTATCAATAATTCCCCATGCCGACCTAAATTATTTGGCGTAGAGGAACAAGCCGCTTAATTCACCGAAATAAAGAATCCGTCGGTGATATTGATTTCGCGCCGCAAAGAGCCGAACGGTCATCGCACCCAAACTTAATCGAGCTCATGAAAAAGACAAAAAAGTAACGTGGTTGCCAAACCATTCAATGTCGTAAGTCCGGCGCCCGTCACAAATGAAGAATAAGAATTAAGCTTAAGCGCTTAGGCTGGTTTGAATCTAGCCGGGTAAGCTTTTGTTTTCAACGGTGAAGGAAAACCATTAATTATAATCCGGAGAAAACATATGATTGACATTCATCAGCATCGAATCAAAAACATCGGCTTTGTTTTGCTTTTTTCCAGTTTGTCCTTAATGCCACTTACCGCAAGAACGGCAACGTCTGATATAAAGTTCGTGGCCCAGGGCGAAAAGTGGACTGACGCCGAGCGAAAATCATTTTATAGCCAGGATCAAGGCTCACAGCTCATGCCGTTAAAATGGTTTCAGGCATTAAAACAAGCTAATGGCGAATTGTTTATCAGCGATAGTCTGAAACGCTATGGTTATCTGCCCAATGATGCCAGCCCAACGCCGGGCTTACCCGTCGGTTTTGCCGTCTCAAAAGACGGCAACCATGTCGGCATGACATGTGCCGCCTGTCATGTCCGTGAAATTAAAGTTGATGACAGCTATTACCGTATTGATGGCGGTCCGGCCATAGTCGATTTTCAAACCTTCGCCACCGATCTGGGTAATGCCGTAAAAGCAATCCTGAATGATCCTAAACAGTTTGAAGATTTCGCCAAAAGTGTATTAGGCAATACGGCTCCAGCCGATAAACAGGCTGAGCTCCGTAAAGAAGTCCAAGCCTGGAACCTACCTTATAGCACCATCATGGATAATGCCTTACCTAAAGATAAGCCTTGGGGGCCGGCAAGACTGGATGCCGTCGGCATGATTTTCAACCGATTAACAGGACTGGACATAGGCACAACTGCGGATCGCATCATCGCTAAAAATATTCATCTGGCCGATGCACCGGTACGCTACCCCTTCATTTGGAACGCACCTATCCAGGATAAAACCCAATGGCCCGGCTTTGCCGATAACGGTAATGACTTGCTGGGTTTATCCCGCAATCTGGGTGAAGTGATTGGTGTGTTCGCCCATTTCAATCCGCACAAAGACGATTGGCGAGTGCTAGGTATTGATTATTTGCAAACTAACTCGGCAAATTTCGCCGGCTTGAAATCTCTTGAACAGCATGTAAAAAAAATAGGCCCACCTCAATGGCCTTGGCAACAAGGAAGTTACGCTATCAATCAAAAACTGGCCGACCAGGGTAAAGCTATTTTCGATAGCACCACTAAAACTGAAGCCGGTGGCTGTGTCGGATGTCATGGCATTCGTGATGGAGCCATGCGCTCTAAAGAAACAACCTGGGCAACCCCGCTTTGTGATGTGGACACCGATAAGAGGCAATTTAACTTGCTGACGTGGACAGTCGATACAGGCGTACTTGCCGGAGCACAAGTTCCGTTTCTGGAAAAACCTTTACAGGCACAAAATGAACTGGCTTTCAATGTCCTGGGTATATCTGTCATAGGATCTATACTGCAACACGATACCAGCTTAGTATTCGATATTGAATCAGCAGCAAAAAAAGAAGCCGCTAAATTTGAATCGTTGCTGGGTGTAGAGAAAACGCAAAAAATTCAGCAAAAGATGGCTGAGTTACGGCAAATGCAATGGAAACTGGTTAACTCAGATAACGCTGTTTTAACGGGCGCTTTCCATACAATCACCGGCAATATGCAAGCGCCTGCCAATAAAAAATCCATCTGCAAAGCTGAATTCAAAACCAAAGAACCCGCGAAAGCTTTTGAATCGCGCGTACTGCAAGGCATTTGGGCGACTGCGCCGTATCTGCATAACGGTTCGATACCCACTTTAGCTGATTTGTTAAAACCCGTTGCAGACAGAGCGGCCTCTTTCAAAGTGGGTCAGGCTTACGATCCGGTTAAAGTAGGTTTGGCCGCAGAGCAGAACCAATTCAACT
>DATBQC010000722.1:0-2185 GCA_036561065.1 Methylobacter sp.
GAAGAAATCGAAAGAACACATGGCAGGCCGGACGTGATCACTGCCAGCAATGTGTTTGCGCATATTGACGATCTGGATGATGTGATGCGTGGCGTCGATCATGTGCTAAGTGAGAATGGTCAGTTCATTGTTGAAGTTCACTATCTGCTCGATCTTTTGCAGACATTTCAATTCGATACCGTCTATCACGAACATCTCTGCTATTACTCTCTGCACGCGCTCCAGGCTCTGTACCGGCGATTTGGTTTTTCGATCGTTGACGTGCAGCGTTTGCCTATGCATGGCGGTGCTGTGCGGGTATTTGCACAACGCACGTCGGCCAATCAAAAGGCTGCACCAATTGTCGATCAGATGCTTGAACAGGAAAAAAAGCATGGCATCGTTCAGGCCAATACTTACACGCAGTTTGGGGCGCAGGTTGAACGTTGTCGTTCCGAACTTGCTGTGTTCATGGCGGAGCGTAAAAGGTCTGGGCGATCCCTTTCTGCATATGGTGCTGCCGGTCGCGCGACCATTCTGATGAATTACTGCGGATTGGATCATTCGATGGTGGAATATGTGGTTGACGAATCGCCTTCCAGGGTCGGGCGCTGCGTACCTGGCGTGGGCATACCGGTAGTTCCACGTTCAGTATTATCGGAGCAACCGACTGATGATTGTCTGATCACTGCCTGGAACTATCGCGACGAAATCGTCGGAAAATCGGCTGCCTATCTGGATCGAGGTGGAAATCTGATCATGCCCCTGCCAACGATTGAAGTCATTCAAAAATCCGATTTCCACGTTACGACGACGGAATGATGACTGGCCGACCGGTCAAAATATTGCTGTTGGGCGCATCGGGAATGCTGGGCGGATATTTCGCGCAAGTCCTGCCTGCGTATTTCACGATAAGTTCGCCCCTGCCGAGAATTGGCGGTAGCCTCGACTATCCAGGCGTGGAATGGCTTTCACACAGGATTGATTGTTCCAGCCAGCAAAGTCTGGACCAATTGCTGCAGCAGTCCTCGCCGGATTTGATACTCAATTGCATTGGCGTTACGCCTTCGGCGAATCTGGCACTGGATTTGGCTGAGAATATCAGGGTCAACAGTCTGTTTCCTCACCTTCTCGCCGCATCGGCAGCCAAGCTTCGCTGCAAGCTGATTCATTTCAGCACTGACGCCGTATTTTCTGGAGCGCGCGGCAACTATACCGAATCTGATTTGCCGGATCCGGCGGATATTTATGGGCGCTCGAAACTATTGGGCGAACTTGACGCCAATGACTGTCTGACGCTTCGGACAACGTTTTACGGATTGGCCTGCGGAAAAAAGGGCCTGATCAATTGGCTGTTGACGAAGCGCGGCGCTTGCGTGCCTGGTTATGTGAACTATATTTTCAGCGGCATTTCGCTGCAGGCTCTGGTTGAGGAAATTCGCGCAATAATTGCCTTGCCGGCGTTTCCGTCCGGGGTATATCACCTTGGCGGTCCGCGCATCAGCAAATATGCATTGTTGAAGATGCTTATCGAGAAACTTGACTTGAAAATAACGGTTGAACCGGCTTTGACGCCGGTTGTCGATCGCTCGCTCGATTCGTCGCGTTTTTGGAAAATGCTTGGTCACGAGATGCCGCAAACGGCGGCAATGCTTGACACGATTTCTCGAGATTTCGCGAGGCATCCAAGCTGACGCCGGTATGCTGGCGCTTGAAAAATCTCGTTGTGGTATCTTGATGAAATATTGCCGTTCCCGACATCCCTCAACTGCGGAAATAGCCTATTTTTTCACAGGATCGAGCCGCTGTGCCACCGCATCAAAATCATTTTCAACGACGTTCAGATGTTGGTTCAATTGCGGCTGATAGCTGTCCAATTCGTAGGCCATCGCCTCTTCGCAAATGCGGTCGAAACTATCATGAAGCAGGGTAGAAGAGGCGTCCATATTCGTCACAACTCCCAGGCCGCTCGGAAATGTCGGAATGGTCATGATTTGCAGATCTGGACGAAACTTCTTGAGAATGATCATGACTTTCCAGGTATCGCCGACCCACATCTTGGTCTCTCTTTTCCGCAAGGCCGGCAAGGGTGAAGTCGGCAATATGTCGTGAAACAGCGCAACTGACCTTTTGTTTGAAAATCGCTCCGCATTGATGAAATCCTTGAGCGCTTGATCAAAGGTATGCAATCCATCGATAAAGGTCA
>DATBQC010000723.1:0-3798 GCA_036561065.1 Methylobacter sp.
CAAGCGCTTGTCTCGTTCCCACGCAGCGCGTGGGAACGAGGTAAAACAAGCGAAAATATCATTCATCCCAGCCTTCATCTTCCATTTGATTAAAGCGTTCAGGATCGGGGCTCTTATATTGATTAATCGCCTTTGCCAACCAACTGGACGGCCCGGCCTTCATTTCATTTTGCAGGTCAACGATCAGATCTTTAATCTTGCCGCCTTCATGCACCTTAACCGGCTGGATGTTTTTGGCGATTAGCTGATTAATGGCCGAGCCGCCCACGGCTTGGCAATACACCGCCGCGCAACCGTCCAATAATTCAATCTTGACCGACAATTTATCTTCATTGCCGTCCTGGCTGAGCTCGCCGAACTCGGCGGCTTCCAACAATTGCGCGTCTTCCATATCCACTGCATAAATCGCGAAGGACTTGGCCGAACCGAAATGTTGGTTTACCGTTTCCATATCGGTGGTGGCAAACGCTATTTTTAATGCGGTTTCCATAAACTTCCTCTCATCAGTGCTTTGCACGAGTGCCAAGCGTCTTGTTAATGACATGACTGGGGGTATTTGGTGATTTCGTCGACCGGTTTTTGGCCGTATATCGAGCGGTAAACCGGAATTTCTTCATGCGAAAAATTGATGACCAAATTAGCCAAATCAAACAGCGTTTGCCGAGAACCGCGGTAGCCGATCCAGGTTTTCTGGTAGCCACCGATGATGTCGTATAACGGAAATCCGGCTCTTAAAATAGGCGTACCCAGCCGTTCGGCGGTATCGACAGCGTGGGAATTGCCGATCACCAGTTGTACCTTATTGGCTTTGCCGATCAGTTCCATATCTTCAAGGTCGCCGATTTTGATGCTGGCGACAGGAATCCGCGCCAACAACGGCACGTTGCAGGAGGTGATGGCGGCAACGACTTCCGCGCCCATTTCCTGAACCTGATCGACAAATGCATTCAATAAATCCGCATCGGCGGCAATGGCGATACGCAATTGGCCGAGCATAAAATGCGTGTCCAGCATCGCATCCTGTAACTGCGCACGTTGCCGCTCGATGCGTTCGGGAACATCGTTACCGCTGATTTCAGTCAACGCACACATCAGCGCATCATTGGCTTTTAGGCCGTAAAGATGATCCAGAGCATAGGTCGGCACGCCGGTTTTTTCTGCCAGTAATTCCGCAGCTTTGATTAGCGACGGGCCGATAACTACCGTTGCAAGCGCATCGCCGAGCGTTGCCATTTCAGAGATCAGAGTGCCGCCGATAGTCACGGGGCTGAAATCTTCATCGGTCAAACAGCCGTCCAGCGAATCGGAAATGTCGGGTACGAAAACGGGCCTGAGCTGGAATTGCTCAAAAATATCCCGAAGCGCTTCCAGGTCGCCGGGCGTCAGCATGTAATTGACCAGGACATTGACCTGGCGTTTGCGTTTTCCGGGATAAGTTCCAGCCTCCTTGGCATCCGGCACCAACGCGCGAATAATTTCGGTCAGGGTCGCAGCAAACCCCGTTTCGACACTGCCGGTAAAATCAGGCGTATTGACAGCAACGACGGCGACATCGGCAAATTCAGGATTAGCTTCCCGGAATTCCCTGACATTCCGGTGCACATCCGCACCTTGCGTCTCCGCCAGGCCGGTGGTCAAAATCGTAATCAGCGCAGGGCGGGATTTTTCGGCAATGGTTTTAATGCCTTCAACGACATTTTCATCTGCGCCCATCACCGAACTGCCCTGATCCATCGCAGTGCTTTGCAACGGAATAGGTTCCCTGAAGTGGCGCACGAAAAACACTTTGGCGAAAGCGGTGCAGCCTTGCGAACCGTGCAGCATCGGCATCGCTCGATTAAAACCCAATGTCGCCAGAGAACCGCCTATCGGCTGGCTGGCTTTCAGCGGATTGACCGATAATGCTTTGTTTCTTTTCAGGATGTCAGCCATTCGTCACCTTCCTGTTTTTACCTTGATCTCTCCAGGGCGCAGGCGCTCTAACCGCCTCCCATACCGGGCTTTCAATCGTCAATGCCAGCTGGCGCACCAGCTCCAGCATGCCTTGGTAGCCTTCGTAACCGAATTCGCGTTCCTGGTTAATATCCAAAAACGGAACCTTGGCTTTTAATGCCGTGTACATGTTGCGGCCGCCGGCGATCAGGATATCGGCCTTGTAATCATGGACGATTTTCAGCAACGCCCTGGGGCTGCCGTCGTCGATCATCATCGTGTCTTCACCCATCAGTTCGCGGATTCTGGCCTTGTCCTCTTCGGTGGATTTTTTGGTGCCGGTCGCAACCACCACCATGCCCAAATCCTGCAACGCGGAAATCACCGACCAGCTTTTTACGCCGCCGGTAAACAGCAATACCCGTTTGCCTTTCAGGCGCGCTTTCCACGGCTCCAGTGCTTTCCTGATCCGGGTTTCCTCGCGGAGTATCAGCGCCTCGGTGCGCTCCGTTAAATCAGGATCGTTAAGGGCTTTGGCAAAATCCCTTAACGATTGGCTGGTGTCGGTAATGCCGTAATAACTGCCTTCAAACCACGGCGTCCCGTACTGTTGCTGCAACTTGCGGGCGACATTGACCATCGCTTTCGAGCAAACCATCATATTGACTTCGGCTTTGTGCATGGTTTGCACTTCGCGGAACCGCGCATCGCCGGACAAAGTGCAGAGTACGCGCAAACCCAGTTCATCCAACAGCGGCAGCACATGCCAGAATTCACCGGCGATGTTGTATTCGCCGATCAGGTTAACGTCATGGATGATGATTTCCGCGCGTTGAACGGTTAAAGGCAACGGATCGGGATCGCGGGTGCCGATCACATGATTAACCATTGCATCGCCGGCAATACGGTTACCCAGATTCTTGGTGCCGTAAAATCCGGCGCTATCGATCGGCACGACCGGAACGCCCCAGCGCTCCTGGGCAGATTTACAGACCGCGTTAATGTCATCGCCGATCAAGGCAGGAACGCAGGTGTTATAAACAAACACGGCGGGCGGATGGTAGCTGTCTATCGCCTGTTTGATCGCATGGAACAGCCGTTTTTCCGCGCGTCCCATAATAATGTCCTGCTCGGTCAAATCGGTGGTCATGCCGATGCGGTATAAATCCGCCCCGGAAGAGCGCGTGCCCCGGTTGTCCCAGGAACTGCCCGCACAAGCGATAGGCCCATGGACGATATGCGCGACATCGGCAATCGGCAGCAGAGCAATCTGCGCCCCATCGAAAGCGCAACCACCGGCAGAAGCGCCCGGCTTGGGTTTGGCGCAACCGGACTTTTCTTTCTTGTTATGCTCGCAAGCAGGTTCGTCCAGCAGCGCGGCAATGTCTTTAGTTGATTTCATCGGCTTGACCAGTAGCTTTGTTTGATTAAGCTAAAGCAATCGTTGTGCCATTTTTTAGTATGTTGAATTTATTGGGATTTGTTGATGTTTTGTTTGTAAGAAAGCTTACAAAACTGATGGAGGGATATAACAAGCAGGCAGAATGATATTGCAAAAATACGGCAATGCCGTATGATTTGTTTTATGTTCACCGTGATAGAAACTCCTATTTTTCAAAAATATGCTGCCGATATATGGTCGGATGCCGAGCGCGAGGCGTTTATTAATTGGTTGGCCATCAATCCTGAAGTCGGCGATGTTATTCCCGGTACGGCCGGGTTGCGAAAAGTGCGTTGGGCGCGTCAAGGTATGGGCAAGCGCGGCGGCGTACGGGTGATTTATTTCAATCGATTGGAAGAAGGGGTAATTTGGTTGCTGATCGTTTACGCAAAAGCCAAATTCGATAATCTTCCCGTTGCAGTTTT
>DATBQC010000724.1:0-2179 GCA_036561065.1 Methylobacter sp.
CCCATCCCGATTGAAAACAGCAACCTTTTCCGATTGATTGTCGGCCACCGATTCCAATCGCAAAACCGCCACAACTCCGATACGATTATGCTAGTAGTGAATGACGGCTTTGGGAAGTGGCGAATTGTTGCAATCGACCCAAACTTGACTGTCGGGATAATCGTCATCGACCGTCTCATTATGTCTATAAAGCTGACAGTTTAAAAATCACATATTTGTCATTGTAACGCTCATAAAGGCTGTGCATCACCCCGGCCAATGAAGGTCAGCATATTTTTATCGTTAGCCACGGCTTCGATTTTTGATGACTTTCAGAGTAACCCGCATAACAATTGAATTCGAAAGCGAAAGTTATGTCTAATTCTTGGATTGTTTTTCAATTGTTAGATCAATGATGCGTTTGCTAAGTTCTTCATCTTGCAGAATAACATCAGCCATGGAGTCGATAACTATACGCATCTTTAAGCCATTCAGCCTTGAGAAGTTTTTTAGGTTTTCATAGGTTTGCTCAGTCAATGCGAATTTCTTTCTTTCCTCTTTTTTGTTATCTGAAGACATAAGCGTTACCTATAGTTAAATTTGAATGAAAAACACTAAAGTCGATAAAGTTCAAATGGATTGGGCCTTTAAATTGGCCTTGTTTTGAATCCGTATTTCCGAAACATAAATGCTACATTTACCAAGCCAATCATTACCGGCACCTCAATCAAAGGGCCGATCACTGCGGCAAATGCTGCTCCGCTGTTGATCCCAAATACCGCCACCGCCACGGCAATTGCCAATTCAAAATTATTGCTGGCAGCGGTAAATGCCAATGTGGTGGTCTTGCCATAATCAGCGCCGATAGCTTTGCCCATGATGAAACTCACCAAAAACATCACAACGAAGTAAATCAACAGTGGAATCGCAATCCGTACAACGTCCAGCGGTAATTGCACGATCAGTTCGCCTTTCAATGAGAACATCACCACGATGGTAAATAACAGTGCGATCAGTGTCAGTGGGCTAATTTTGGGTACGAAGCTTTGGTGATACCAATCTTTGCCCTTGGCTTTGACTAATACCAAACGTGTCGTAAAACCGGCAATGAAGGGAATACCCAGATAAATAAATACGGTTTTGGCAATTTCACCGATGGTGATGGCGACCAAACTGCCTTGCATGCCGAATAACGGCGGCAACACGGTAATGAACAGCCAGGCATAGACACTAAAAAACAATACTTGGAATACGCTGTTAAACGCCACCAATGCAGCACAGTATTCGTTGTCACCCCTTGCCAGTTCGTTCCAAACTATCACCATCGCAATGCAGCGGGCCAAACCGATCATGATCAGGCCAGTCATGTATTCTGGGTAGTCTCTTAAAAAAGTGATTGCTAAAACGAACATCAATAACGGGCCGATGATCCAGTTTTGGATGAGAGATAATCCCAATACTCGCCAGTTGCGGAACACATCCCCTAGTTCTTCGTAATGCACTTTCGCCAGTGGCGGATACATCATCACAATCAAACCGATGGCTATCGGAATATTGGTCGTTCCAATTGAAACGGCAGCATTGAATTGACTGACTTGTTCAGGAGATGCAAAGCCAATAGCAACGCCAGTCGCCATGGCAATAAAAATCCAGAGCGTCAAAAACCGGTCGAGAAAAGAGAGGCGAGGATTGGGGCAAATCGGTGTATTCATGGCATGTCTCAGGCAAACGGGTTCAACGATGGACTTTGTGGATTAAAGGCTAAAATGCTTAGCAGCTGGTATCGGGTTTTGATGAATTGCAACAGGTTGAAGCGGGCTCCAGTTGTATGACTTCATCTGCGCCAAACATAGGTATAGCATTTAAAGAATGAAACGCTTCCCAGGCGATACCTTGCGGGTCGGCTGTCCAATATTTATCGGATTGGGCATAACAGCAGGCAGCTTGTTTTTGCGCTGCGATGGGCAAGTTTGCAGAAGCCAATCCCTGTTGTACGCTTTCCAACTCCTGATCGGAGTCGACCTGAATCCCCAGATGATCCAGACCCGATTTTCGCCCCCTATCAGAGATAGCGAAGTTAATCCGGGGATCATCAAGCATCCATTTTGCATAATCCGCTTCAAGCACGCTCGGTTCAGCTTGAAATAACGCAGTGTAGAAACGGACGTTCTGTTCGAGATCGTCTACGGCAATATGAATA
>DATBQC010000725.1:0-2651 GCA_036561065.1 Methylobacter sp.
CTACAAACAGGATCTGGGCTACGGTCTATTACTTAAACGCTATACCGAGAACGTAGTCGATGCGACCGACCAGCAAATAGAATTGGCAACGCAATACTCAATCCCCAGAGTTGTGCCTTTATTCTGGACCTTCCGCATCATGGTCGCTTGCGGCTTTATCATGCTGGGCATATTTATTTTTGCGGTGATCGCCAGCTCGGTTCGTAAATGCAGACAAGAATGGTTGTTGCGTGCAAGCCTTTATATGATGCCTTTACCCTGGATTGCCTGTGAATTGGGCTGGTTTGTGGCCGAGTTCGGTCGTCAACCGTGGACGATTGCGGAAATTTTACCGACATTCCTTAGCACATCCTCCCTGACCGAACTGGATATTTACCTGAGCTTGGCAGGCTACATCGGCTTATATACGGTATTTTTGATCATCGAAATGTTCTTGATGCTTAAGTTTATCAAGTTAGGTCCCAGCAGCCTGCACAAAGGCCGTTACCATTTTGAAATCGCCACAGGAGCATCACTATGATTTTCGATTATGAAACCCTGCGCCTGATCTGGTGGGCTTTATTAGGCGCGTTATTGATCGGCTTTGCCATTACCGACGGCTTTGACCTGGGCGTGGCAGTCTTATTACCCTTTTTAGGCAAAAACGACACCGAACGCCGCGTGATTATCAATTCCATCGGCGCGACCTGGGAAGGCAACCAGATTTGGCTGGTAACCGGCGGCGGCGCGTTGTTTGCTGCTTGGCCGCTCGCCTATTCCGTGGCGTTTTCGGGATTTTATTTCGCCTTGCTGCTGACCTTGTTTGCGTTGTTTTTGCGGCCGATTGGCTTTGATTACCGCAGCAAACTGCCGAGCCAAAAATGGCGCAACAACTGGGATATTGCATTGTTTGTCGGCGGATTGGTACCGGCGTTGATTTTCGGCGTCGCATTCGGCAACTTATTGCAAGGCGTACCGTTCCACTTCGACAACGATATGCGCATTTTTTATACCGGTTCATTTTGGGCATTATTAAACCCTTTTGCGTTGGCGGCGGGAGTGGTTAGCTTATCGATGCTGGTTATGCACGGCGCGGTCTATTTACAGCTCAAAACTGAGGGGGACATTAACCAGCGCTGTAGAAAAGTGGTTACTGTTTCTGCAATCGTAACCTTAGTCATTTTTGCGGTGGCGGGCATCTGGGTTGCGAATATTGACGGTTACCATATCACCAGTGAAATTCTCCCTAACGCGCCGTCCAACCCACTGGCAAAAATAGTGTCTAAAGAACCGGGATTATGGCTGGACAACTATGCGCATTGTCCGGTGTTGTGGGTCATTCCCGCACTGGCTTTTATTGCCGGAGCGGCAACCATCGTGCTGTCAAAAATCAACCGTACAGGTCTGGCATTTATATCGAGTTCATTAGTATTGGCTTCGGTTATTTTAACGGCGGGCGTATCGATGTTTCCGTTCTTGATCCCTTCAAGTTCGGCGTTAAACAGTTCGTTGACCGTCTGGGATGCCAGTTCCAGCCTTACCACCTTAAAAATCATGTTCTGGGTAACAGTGATTTTTTTACCCATCGTAGTTGCTTACACCACTTGGGTGTTCCGTGTGTTGCGCGGCAAAATAACGCTGGAACACATTCATCAAAACGATCATACGGCTTATTAGGAGATTGCTATGTGGTATTTCACCTGGATACTTGGATTATTACTGGCCTGCTCATTAGGCATTATCAACGTGCTGCGGCTGGAGGCTCAGGAAACATGGGATAGAGAACATATCCCCTTGGACCCGCTAACCCAGCTAATGACCAAAGACACGATGCTGGGCCGGTTAACGGAGAAAGTCGAGAACTCCAAACGCAACGGATTTCCTTTTTCCATTCTTTTTATCAGCTTAAAGAGTTTTAAAGCCAGGAATAATAATTTACCTGATCATGAAATGGACGCCATATTACGCGGCGTGGCCGATTGTGTGAAAGAAGACATCAGGCCGGGCGTCGATATTGCGGCAAGAATGGATGATCAGGATTTTCTTATTGCGATGCCGGGTTCGCCATTGAAAAAAGCCGAGCAAATCGCGGCGCAGATTAAAAATGAAATTTCAGAACGTGTTAAAGCGCCCGGTTTGGTTGTTGAAGCTGCTGTTGGGGTTGCTGAATATTCCGCCCCCTCTGGAGATTTTGCGGCTACAACGAATGAAGTTAATGAATTGATCAGAGTTGCAACGGCGAAGAGCGGCTTATAAATTCTCAGGTTCTGGTTTTTGCATCACATATATATCAACACGGGCTCAGATTACGACTTTTTCCCCCTCTCCCTTCGGGAGAGGGCTGGGGTGAGGGCTTTCAAAAAACGCGAATCGTGACCATCCGCAAAACAATAAACAGGTTTGGAAATGCACAATGAAAAGCCCCTATCTTTCTGTTAACTTTTTCAAACGACGCACAAAATTTCCAGTGCATTATCGCGTCAACTCACTTGTAAGCCTAGACTGACTATACAAATACAGAAAAATAGTGAACAATGAAACCCTGTTTTCGAAAACTACATTTAGCGAATAGAAGCGGATTACCGTAGATCACAGAAACTGATAAATCGTAGTCTGTCCAAGATTCTGTTTCAAGAATTCACAATGGGAGAGTAGCTGCGATAATCCCGGTA
>DATBQC010000726.1:0-1852 GCA_036561065.1 Methylobacter sp.
CTTTTTCGACTTCCCTTTTATGTACCCGCTTGAAGAGCCTGAACGCACTTTCATTAAGAACAGTCGTGATAGGCACCTTGTTGCGATGTTCCATACAGCGAAGGAACAAGACGTCCGCTAGGCCGGTGTTTTGCACTCGCAGAAATACGATAATGGTGTCGTCAATATAGTACCCGACACATTTCCCACCATCGCTATCGCGTTCTAGCAGAACCTGGTCCGCCAAGCCGTTATGTCCCGTCGCGGGTGCGGTAGCGTAGTTGGGCATCGACATGATCCGTTCAATCTTGTCGCTTTCCCATGGCATCTCAGTCTCTGGGGCAAGGAACATATCAGACCTAATCTCTGCACCACCGATCAATTCTTCAGCTGTGTATTCCCATAGGTTCATGGCTTATCCCATGCGTTCGCTTCGTCGAATTGACGGCGTTCCGCATCTTTCAACGGATTTGCCGTCGTATTCGGCATCGAGTGGTTGCTCCCCAACGGGCGCGCCTGCCAACCTCGCGGAGTGCAGGAAATTTGGCACGTATTGGGGCAGCAAGAAGCGGGTATTATGTGTGAAAGGCCGCGTGCCGAAGGACGGAGACCATAGCATCTGATGCCGCGCGGTTCCCAATGTGTAACAGCCTCATCCGATCCTTCTCTGGAACACTAAAACTTTCGCAACTGGGGCGGCGCAAGATTCGACGACATTTGACCTGAATTCTTTTGGTCGTACGGCGATTCTTCTGAGGGTATATTGCACGCCTCCAAAGACAAAGCCAAAGCCGCCAATAGCAATGCTAATATGCGGTGCATGGGTACCTCCCGTATTGTTAGCAGTCCCTAATCCGCCGGGATGCTCGATAACGGAGGGACCGCCGCCGCAAAACTGGTTCTCTCCCAGAAAGAAATCAAGGGCCGGGAAAGTTATCCAAAAGCTCGGGGAGGTACTCCAAGCCAAAAATCATTCGGTGCCCTGGGGAGCTGCACTTTGCCGACTTGCCCGGTCAATGGACGGTCGCAGCCGCGCCGATAAAGCCATCAATTTCAGACCTGACAAATTGGGCTCGAAGTGGCTCTGTCGCTGATTAGGCTGCGACAGCCTGGAGCGCGTGCTCAATCTGTGCCGCATAAAAAGGCTTTGGAATAAAGGGCGCGCGGCGCAGCTCAAGAGGCAACTGATCTTGGCGTGAGGCAGAAATAAAAGCATACGGCACATGCTTGCGTTCGAGAATTTCTACAATCTCGAACGTCTTGCCCTTCGTCACATCAACATCCAAAAAAGCAAAGTCCAGGTCTTCAGGCAGAACATTCATGGCGGCCCCAACGGAGGCTTCGGTTGCGAAGGTAGCTGAAGCAATCTCTTGGATCATCATTTCGAGATCCATTGCCCATGACATTTCGCTTTCGACAATGAGAATACGCAAAATTTTCATAAAAGGGGAGCCTTGGCAGTCGGAAATGAATCTTGACGGGCATTACCAACCAACTGCGATCAAAAAGGTTTCTTCCACAAAGTCAGATATCTGACAGACCCTGCCTTATCCGATGATTATATGGGCATCAGCGGTTGCCGTGGAAGGCGCTTATCGGCGCGCCAGCCTTTCCATCCCTAGGGCAGACGGAACCGTCTGCTTGCGGCGCTCACGTCTGAAGATCATTCGCTTTTAGCTCCTCACTTGAAGGAGATGTCCTTCAAATTGGGATTGGCTTTGCAAGAGCCGGACAAACCCATTGAATATGTCTATTTCCCCCATCATGGAATGATTTCCCTTCTGGCTGTGATGTCCGACGGGCAAGGAATCGAGACCGCCACGGTTGGAAGCGAAGGCGTCGTTGGAGCCATGTCGGGATTTGGCATCCGTAG
>DATBQC010000727.1:0-1751 GCA_036561065.1 Methylobacter sp.
ATGCGAGGCTTTCGAGCACTGACCTGATGATGATCTATTTGCAAAAATACAAACGGCTGATCGCCGTGGTGCTGTTTCTGGCGGTGATCTTCGCCGTGTTCCAGATGTCCGGCCTGCGCGGGCATTTTGATCTGGAATTCATCAAACACAAGATACTGGAGAACCAGCTCACCGGGCTGCTGATCTTTGTGTTGCTGTTTTCGCTGGGCAATCTGATGCAGATTCCCGGCATTGTGTTTCTGGCAGCGGCTGTGCTGGCGCTGGGCCAACTCTACGGCGGCATAGCGACCTATATCGCGGCAATAGTCTCGTGCGTGGTCATTTTTTTCATCATCCGGGCTATCGGCGGTAATGCATTGCGGGAACTGGATAACAAGTTCGCGGTGAAGATACTGGCGCAGTTAAATGCGAAGCCCATCATCAGTATCATTTTGTTGCGCACTCTCTTCCAAACCGCGCCTACGCTGAATTACGCGCTTGCCATGTCGGGAGTGAAGTTCAGGGACTATCTGATAGGAACGATACTAGGGTTGCCGATACCGATTTTCTTGCTGTGCTGGTTCTTTGAATTTGTAGTGAAGATGTTGCACATTCACTAGTCAAGATGAAGGCATCAAGCGCGCTCTTGAAATTGTTCAAACCAGGGCTAAGAAATCGTGCAGATAGTTGGCCGGTATAAGAATCACCACCGCCGCAATCAATGTTACGAGGGCTAACATCAGCATAAATCTTTTATCGCTGTTTCTTTCGTGGTATTTCATGATCGAGTTCTCTATTGGATAAACGAAATTGGATCGTCAGTAACGCTTTTAGTTTTTGAAAAGCCATACTTGCGACTTGATAGGATCATTTAAGCAATCTAAAGTATCCTCAGTTAGTCGAAATATAACTTTCTTGTAGCGGCATGTAACGATAAGTATCAAGTGGCAATGTGACTGTCCGCTTTGTCCCAAAAGCGGATGTTCGAGGTCATATCTTAAATCATAGGCTTGTTACCTAACCCTGAATTCTGGCTACGTAGTCATAACAGGGATTAATAGCTTCTAGATATTCAGGGATAATGGGCCAAGAGGTATTGCTACACATAACAGACACTCGCCTGCCGGCGGCGTGTTAATACCATCCGGATAAGATACATTCCCTGCAACAAGTTTCACCGAGCAGCTTTCGCATTGCCCGACCCGACAGCCACTACTAGCTTTGACTTCGGCGTCTTCAATCAATTTCAATAATGATGATTCAGGATTCCATGTCAGTGTTTTCCCTGACTTGAGCAAAGTGATTAGTTGCGGAGAGGGTTTCAGTTTTGACTTTTGTTTGCTTGACGGGCCGAATGCTTCCATATGTATGCGAGCTTCATCAACGCCATTTTCCTCTAGCGCTTGGATCATGCTGCTAATCATTCCACCAGGACCGCATAAATAATAATGCGTACTGCTATCTTTCAGCTTATCCAATAAATATTGGATCGACATTCTGCCTTCAAAATCGAAGCTTTTGCTGTCGATGTCTGCCTGGATTGGCATGCTATAAAAGGTAGTGACTTTAAACTGGGGTAAGGTTTTCTTTAGCTCGCTGAGCTCTTTCGCGAAAGCATGATCCGCTCCTGAATTTACAGCATAAAAAAGCTCGATAGGGTTGGTTCGATGCTCTTTTTCTAGCTGATAAAGCATGGAAATCATTGGGGTTATGCCTATGCCACCGGCGATCAGGCAGATAGATGAAGCAGGATCGTCATGCTCTGGCGCTAC
>DATBQC010000728.1:0-5906 GCA_036561065.1 Methylobacter sp.
TAAAACGCTGGTCGACAGTGATTGGATTATTTTTGTTGTCGCAGCTGGTAATTTTCGGCAGTTTATATCTAATTTTTGGCGAGATTGTTGTTATCGGTTTCCTTGCCAGCATCCTGGCCGGACTGGCGACAGGCCTTGGCGCTTTACCGGCGCTGTTTTTCAAGGACATCTCCAAAAACCTGTTCAACAGCATGCTCGGTGCCGCTGCAGGCGTCATGCTCGCTGCAACCGCATTTTCCCTATTGGTTCCGGGCATGGCATACGGCAATCAAATTTGGCCCGGTAGCGGCATTTATGTCGTCTCCCTGGGCATGTTGGTCGGCGCGCTGTTTTTGCATTTCGCCGACCGCCAACTGCCGCATGTTCACCTTGATTCAATTGCCGATGTCAGGCTGAACTCCCTGAACAAAATCTGGCTGTTCATTATTGCGATCACTATCCATAACTTTCCTGAAGGCATGTCGGTCGGCGTCAGCTTCGGTTCCGGGGAGATGAAAAACGGCGTGGTTCTGGCTATCGCGATAGCCCTGCAAAACATCCCCGAAGGCTTGGCCGTCGCCCTACCCCTGGTCGGACTAGGCTACAACAAATGGCGAGCCGTGGGCATCGCCACACTGACAGGCTTGGTGGAACCGGTGGGCGGCCTGCTCGGCATCACCATGGTCACCGTCTTTCAACCAATCCTGCCGATAGCCATGGGCTTTGCCGCAGGCGCTATGCTGTTTGTAATCAGCGAAGAAATCATCCCCGAGACCCATTCAGACGGCCGCTCGCGTTATGCTACCTTTGCATTAATGATCGGCTTCATCATCATGATGACCTTGGACAATATGCTGGGTTAATACTCAGTCAGCCACGTTTTTCCTTGTAGGGCGGCCGGCTTGGGATCGCCCTTTGTAAAGACATTTACAGAGATAAGAATGGATCATTTTCAAAGTTATTTACAACACCTCCTAACATCACTGAACACAGCAGCTATTTTCGAAAGCTTTCATGGCTCTTTCCAACATTTTTTATCGTTGCTGAGCACCGGCAACTTCACCGAACTATCCGCCACCGCAGCAACCAGCTTTGCGCTGATTACAGCGGCTGAAATCGGCGACAAAAGCCAACTGGTGTGCATGACGCTGGCATCTAGGCACAGGGCTATGCCGGTTTTGCTGGGCGCGATAGCGGCTTTTGCCTTTTTAAACACCTTGGCCGTTGTTTTCGGCGTCGCCATTGCCAATTGGCTACCGGAATATATCGTCGCGACTATCGTCGCCGTCCTGTTTGCCGCATTCGGCATCCATTCCTTACGAGTAGAAGCTGAAGATGAAAATGTGGACGTTAAGGAAAAAAGCGGCCACGGCATTTTCTTCACCACTTTTTTATTGATTACCGTGGCTGAATTCGGCGACAAAACCCAGCTGGCAGTAGTTGGCTTAAGCAGCACCGTAGCGCCTATCGCCGTATGGTTCGGCTCGACGGCCGCTTTAGCCTCGACATCCGCCTTGGGAATCATCGCCGGCCGCACTATTTTGCAAAAAGTTCCGTTAGTGTTGCTGCACAAGATCAGCGGCACCATTTTCCTGATGTTGTCTGTTTTTGCAGGTTATCGGGCTTATGTTAGCTACATAGGACTGTAGCCGGAAGGAAAAGGCGGGGTATGAGGCACCCCACCCTGATCGGTAAAAGCAGCCTACACTCTTGGCATCTGTCTCAGCTTTTCAACAACCTTATCACCAAACTCTTCGGTGCTGATCATCTTAACGCCAGAACCTGGCTTGGACAGGTCCGCAGTTGAGTAACCGTCGCCGAACACGCCTTGCATCGCATCCCAAACATTCTTGGCTTCTGCGGCCATATCGAAACTGTTTTCCAGCATCATCGCAACCGAACCGATCATCGAGTATGGATTGGCGATATTTTTTCCGGCAATGTCGGGGGCCGAACCATGCGACGGCTCGTAGTAGGCTTTTTCATCACCTATACAGGCGGAAGGCATCAGGCCCAGAGAACCCAAGATACCACCGCCCTGATCACTGAGTATGTCGCCGAACATGTTTTCCATGACCATCACGTCGAACTGGGTGGGCTTCAGGCACAGGTTGGTCGCGGCCGAGTCAACCAGCTGATGGATGACTTCCACTTCGGGATATTCTTTAGCCACTTCATCCAGAATTTCATTCCACAACACGCTGGATTTGAGCACATTGCTTTTGTGTATGTTGTGCAGCACTTTCTTACGTTTGCTGGCGAGTTTGAACGCCTGATGCAAGATCTGGCTGATTTGGTGTTCATCATATTCCAGAGTTTCTTTGACATAGCGCAATCCTTGTTCGTTAACGCCGGTTTCCTTACTGCCGAAATACAGGCCGCCGACCAGTTCCCGAACCATAATAATATCGATACCCTCGCCGATAATTTCAGGTTTTAGCGGCGAGAAATGCGCCAAGGCTTTGGGCAGGAAAACAGGCCGAAAGTTTGCGTAAGTATTGTAACGACGACGCATCGGCAGCAGCGCACCGCGTTCCGGTTGCTTATCAATCGGAATGATTTTGGATTGCTCATGGCTCAAACCAATCGGGCCTTTTAAAATCGCATCAGCTTGGTCGCAAATATCGATGGTCGATTGCGGAAAGGCATCGCCGAATTCGAAATAGGCGCAGGCACCGAAAGCGGCGGGCATCAGTTCGAAAGTAACATCGTTACGCTCTTCAATAAGTTTGAGAACTTTAATGGCTTCCCGAGTAATTTCCGGGCCGATGCCGTCACCGGCTAGCACTGCGATTTTATAATTCTTCATGTGTACCTTTGCTGTTCACGTAATATCTACGGAGTGAGATTTTAAAAAGCGGCTATTTTACTTTATTTTTTAAATAAAGTCGGGCATCCTTTTTTTAATGGCGATAACGCTTGCCAAGCCTTATAGTAAGAATACCAAAATACATCTGAATAGCTTAGGTTGGCTGATTTAACAACCGGATATGCCCGATTATTTATGTTATACACAAACGAATAGATTACAAATCAAAGCGCACAATTTTAGTTAAAATTTTCATTCTCGAATAAACCTCAGGAATATCGTCATGTTTGAATCGGCAGAACTTGGACACAAAATAGATAAAGCCACCTATGATATGGAAGTACCCAAGTTGCGCGAAGCACTGCTGGATGCGCAGATAGATTTGGCAAAGTTGTCCAAATTTCCGGTTATTATTTTGGTCGGCGGCCTCGATGGTGCGGGACGCGGCGAAACCGTCAACCTGCTCAACGAGTGGATGGACCCGCGTTTTATCCAGACTCACGGCATGGGCGAACCGTCGGATGAGGAACTTGACCGACCGATGATGTGGCGCTTCTGGCGCGAGCTCCCGCCCAAAGGCAAAATCGGTGTATTCTTAGGCTCTTGGTATACCTGGCCGATTATCAACCGTGTCAACGGTCACACCAAGTCGGCCGAACTTGACCTGAGTATGGAACGCGCCAAGCGCCTGGAAAAGATGCTGACCGACGAAGGTGCGCTGATTATCAAATTCTGGATGCATTTATCCAAAGACAGACAGGAAAAGCGTCTGAAGCTACTTGAGAAAAACCCGCAAACCCGCTGGCGTGTGACCGGCCGCGATTGGAAGCACTTCAAGCAATACGACAAGTTCCTTGTCGTGCATGAAAGTGTGATACGGCACACCAGCACAGCCGAAGCGCCCTGGACTATTGTCGAAGGCTACGATCCCCACTATCGCAGTTTGACAGTGGGCAAGGTGATTCTTGACGCAATCCGCAAACGCCTGGATGAGGCCGATGTAAAAACTGTAGAGATTGTTGCGCCGCCACCGCTGCCATCGATAGATCAACTCGACATTCTGAAAACACTGGATCTGACCCAGAAGATCGACAAGAAGACATTCAAGACCGAGCTGGAAAAATATCAAGGCAAGCTTGCTTTGCTGACCCGCGAAGCCAAGTTTAAGGACATCACCGTCATCGCGATGTTCGAAGGCAATGATGCGGCCGGCAAGGGCGGCGCAATCCGCCGAATTACCGGGGCTCTGGATGCGCGCTGGTATAACATCATTCCTGTTGCCGCACCGACCGAAGAAGAACGCGCCCAGCCTTATTTATGGCGTTTTTGGCGACATATACCCAGGCGTGGACGAGTGACGATTTTCGATCGCTCCTGGTATGGCCGGGTGTTGGTCGAACGCGTCGAGGGTTACTGTTCCAAAGTAGACTGGATGCGCGCTTACAGCGAGATCAACGATTTTGAAGCACAACTGGTTCGGCACAATATTATAGTAGTCAAATTCTGGCTGGCTATCAGCAAGGAAGAACAACTAGAGCGCTTTAATGCCCGTGAAAAAATCGGTTTTAAGCGCTTTAAGATTACCGAGGATGACTGGCGCAATCGGGAAAAATGGGATGAATACGAGCACGCAGTCTGCGACATGGTAGACCGTACCAGCACCGAAATTGCGCCGTGGACGCTGGTGGAAGCCAACGACAAGAACTTTGCGCGAATCAAGATTTTGAAAACCTTGTGCAGGCAAATTGAAGCGGCCATGAAGAATAAATAGTCTGCGGAAAATCTATGCCTGAGCGTTAAACTCGGTATGCAAAGATTGCACTGGTTCCTTTTATTGATGCTGCTTGCCGCCTCATAGCAACAGCAGAATAGGCACCATGACACGGCAAACCAGAAACATAACACTTAATTTCCATATCTGTAGATGGCAGAAAAAATCCCTGCGATAAGCCAATCATTCGGAAGAGTGTGGGGATTCCTTGTGACCCAGTTAAGTTTTTGATAAATTGACGCCATTTTGACCTCAATCTCCCTTTCTCGTTTTCAAAATAATGATAGATTCAACAACGGCAAATTCATCGACAACCAAAACCGCCATCACTTGCACAAACTGTAACCTGGATAATTTGTGCATTCCTAAAGGTCTGCCTCGGTCAGAAGTGGGTGAGCTCGCCTTATTGGTTAGTCGGAATAATATTCGTCAAAAGGGTGAAGCCATATACCATGCCGGCAGCACATTCAGAGGGATAATCGCCTTACGTTCCGGCAGTGCAAAATTGCTGAGTTTTGACCAAAACGGCAATGAGCTGGTCGTTGATTTCATTCTTCCGGGAGAATTACTTGGCTTTGACGGCTTATCCTCACAAATCCATAACTGTACCGCCATCGCATTAGAGACGGTGAATTATTGCCATTTGCCCGCTTATAAAATTGAGATATTGGCCATTAATACCCCCGGTCTAAGTCAAGTGCTACTGCAAAGATCCTGTAACCAGTTTGATGCACAAGTACAAAAAATGATGTTAAGTCGCCGATCCGCTGAAGAGCGTGTAGCTTGCTTCATTGTGCATATTTCAGATCGTTTGAAAATACGCGGCTACTCCGAACTGGAATTTCGCCTAAGCATGTCAAGGGAAGAAATAGGCAATTATCTGGGTATCACGCATGAAACGGTTAGCCGAATCATTCATCTCCTTCAAGCGAGGAAACTGATTGAAGTGAAATCCAAGCAATTGAAAATAACAGATAAAAAAGGGCTGTTTAGCTTTTATACAACTTAATCGCTAAACGGCCCATAGAGAGGATTTGAAAGAACTTCCGCACACCGCAGGTATTAAGTTGCGGTGTGCGGTAAAGCGAAAATTACGACTAAGAGGAGGTAGAGTCTATTATTTTCTGTACGCTGAATTAGACGCATCTTCAGCAATCGCTTTGGCTGAGGATGCGCATTTGTCATGTTCACTGCTTTTAATCAAAACGACTATAACAAGGCTGGCAGAAGGCCTGAAATTATCTTTTTGATCTTCACCCGTAGCAATTCCCCATCGAATTGAATAAGGTCAACAGTTGATTTGCATCAGCGCGTGGCTATTTAAACAAACTACGGAATAAAAAAATT
>DATBQC010000729.1:0-1518 GCA_036561065.1 Methylobacter sp.
AATCGCCCCATTCTATCCTCAACATTGTCACCGAATATCCACAAAAACCACATATTCATAATTAAATGCAGCCAGTTTCCATGCAGGAACAGACTGGTCAAAAAAGACAAATAGCCATCGAAAGGCAAGCCATAATACGGGTTGGTATAGCGAACAGGCACCATGCCGTATAAATTGAGAAGCCGCAAGCTTAACGAATCCGGCATCAATTTCATCGAAACAAAAACAGTAATACAAATTGCCATTATCCCCCAGGTGACTAGAGGCCTTGAATGGCAAGGGGCGGTATCTCTAATTGGTATCATGGCTTTTTCCTGATCTAAGTCGATGCGGTGACGTTATCCCCGATTTGTTTAACCTAGCTTAAGAGCTAAAAAACCGATTTGCAATGAATAGTTATTTAATCATAATCCTAAGCACAAAAAGCCTATAATACGCGCACAGATTGCTTCCCATCATCCTTGCGCTTTAAACCACTTTACGATTCATGCAACCTAATTCTACAGACAAAACCCCATCCTTTTCAGACCTAGCGCTTGACGAACAACTGCTGTTGGCCGTTAAAAAAATGGGCTTTGAGCTGCCCACGCCAGTGCAACAAAAGTCGATCCCCCTGGCCCTGGAGCACAAAGACCTACTGGTCAGCGCCGAAACCGGCAGCGGTAAAACCGCCGCATTCTTGCTCCCGACACTGCATCAACTGCTCGCTTTGCCCTCGAACAAATCCGGCACCCGCGCCTTGGTGCTGACGCCGACCCGCGAACTGGCCCAACAGATCTTCAAGCATTGCCAACAATTGACTGAATTTACCGATCTGAAAACAGGCCTGATTACCGGCGGCGACGATTTCAGGCTTCAGCAAAACATGCTGCGCAGAAACACCGAAATTGTGATTGCGACCCCCGGCAGAGTCCTGGAGCTGATGGAACAAGAGATTCCAAATTTTAGCAACCTGGACGTACTGATCCTGGATGAAGCCGACCGGATGCTGGATATGGGCTTTAGCGAAGACGTGCTGACCATCGCCAACAGCTGCAACGAACAACGGCAAACTTTGCTGTTTTCTGCCACATTGACCCATTTCGGCGTTATCAAAATGGCTGACAAGGTGCTAAAAAATCATGAGATCGTGGCCTTAAATACGCTGCACGACGGACACCGCAACATCGAACAGCAAATCGTGCTGGCCGACGACAACGACCACAAACTGAAACTACTGACTTGGCTGCTGCAAAATGAAACCTATGACAAGGCGCTGGTTTTCACCAATAGCCGGATTCAAGCGGATGCTTTGCGCGGGCCGCTACGCGGTCAAAAACTCAGAGTTGGTGTACTGCATGGGGAAATGGATCAAAAAGACCGCAACCGGATGATGGAATTATTCCGCGAAGGCGAAGTCAAGGTCATGCTGGCTACCGACCTTGCCGCCCGTGGCTTGGACATCAAGGGCATCAACTTAGTCATCAATTTTGACGTACCGAGAAACGGCATCAATTATATCCATCGCATAGGCCGGAC
>DATBQC010000730.1:0-2802 GCA_036561065.1 Methylobacter sp.
AACCGGCAAAAACAGTTTACAATATCGCTGTGTATTCATTCTTAGCTGCACCCTAAATAATCTATGAAAATCATTAATTTCCCTGCCGTTCAATCAAAGACTCATCCGTTGTTGTTCCTGCTGTTTATTATCACCTTGGGATCAACCGGGGTGTGGGCTAAAAGTACGACGTCGGATGCCGGGCAAAAAAGCGCGGCAATTGAAATCACTAAAGATACATTAAAAGCCAAAATCGACGCGATCAATACACGGGAAGGTATTGATGAGGCGACAAAATCCAAGCTGCTGTCTATTTATCAGGCGGCCGAAGATAATTTAAGCAATATCGACAAGTTTAAAGCGCAGACAGCGGACTTCAAGTCGGCTCTGAAGCAAGCGCCTGAGCAAACCAAAAAGCTGCAAAAGGAGCTTGAGCAGGCTTTGCTGAAAGTGTCCAAGCAAAAGCAGGAGGATTTTAGCCGGATACCGGTCGAGGAACTTGAGCAGCGGCTTATTCTTGAGAAGGGGAAAATCAGTAACCTGGATGAGCAGATCAAGAAACTTGAAAGTGAGCTGACTATGGAAAACAGTCGCCCGCAGTTGATCCGCGAAGAAACTGTTGCGGCACAACAAGACCTGGAAGCGGCGCAGAAAAAACTGGAAGCTCCAGTCGGAAAAGCGGAGGCGAAACTGGAAGTTGAAGCCCGGCAGGTGCAACTGAAAACGTTAATCGATTCGCGTGCTGCCGAGTTGAAAATGCTTGAGGTTGAAGCCATCAGCAATCCGGCTAGAGTCGAATTGCTTAAAACTCAGTTTCAGTTGCTGGATGTACAAAAGGCGGCGCTAAATCCGGTTGTTACGGCAATCGAGGGCCTCACGTTCGAGCTGCGGCAGCAGGAAGCGAAACAAATGCAGGATGCGCTAAGTCAGGCGGAGAAAGCGGTTTCCGGCAAGCATCCTCTTATTCAGGAAAGTACGCGGGAAAATATTCAATACAGCAGGGATTTGCAGGACATTACCGCCAAGATTGAACAATACACGGAGCAAAAATCTAAGGTTGAGGCTCAAGCCAACGAAATTGAAACTGATTTTAAAAGCGCCGAAAAGAAAATCAGCTTAGCGGGTTTGAGTCCGGCGCTGGGCAAAATATTGCGCGAGCAGCGGCGCAATTTACCGGTTCAGGATGAGTTTAAGCAGCAGTCCGAGATCATTCAGAATGAAACGGCGATAACCAGTCTCGCGCAATTCAAGGTTGAAGATAAACTGAAACGACTGATGGATGTTGATGCCGGGCTAAAAGACATGATGAGACAACAGGTCGATCAAGCGCTACCTGTCGATCAGCGCATGATGATACAGGCCGAGCTGCGGGTGTTGCTGAACAATCAGAAAGAGCTGCTCAACAAGTTGGCCGTTGCCTATACAACGTATCTGCGTACGTTGGGTGACTTCGATTTTGCCAGACAACAGATGGGGACTCAGGCCGGTAAGTTTGCTATTTATCTGGACGAGCGTTTGTTGTGGGTGCCCAGTTCCGAGCCGATTAACTTAAGTTTTATCGCCGAGCTGTATCATTCCACGCAATGGCTGTTGTCGCCGTTTAACTGGATGGCATTAATCGGAGATGCCGTTAGACTGGCTTTTCATCACCTGTTTTTAACCTTTGTTGCGCTACTGTGTTTTGTCGGTTTGCAGTGGGGCAAAAACTGGGCGAAGTTGCAGTTAACGGCTATGTCCGGCAAAACAGACAGTTTTTATTGCACCCTAAGAGCCTTAGCCTATAACTTGATGATGGTGTTGCCGCTGCCGTTAGTTCTCCACTATTTAGGCTGGTTTCTGAGTAGCGGCGTCCAGATTGTCGATTTCACTAAAGCCATTGGCGAGGGATTGCAGAGTACTGCGGCACCGCTGTTTTTTCTGCAATTTTTTTATCGATTGTTTGCCGCGGATGGTATAGCGCGTAAACATTTCCAGTGGCAGAAAACGTCAGTTAATCTTTTGCGTAAGCAGATTGCCTGGATCCGGTTTATTGCGGTGCCTGGGGTATTTATTATCGGCAGCACCAGCGCATCAAAGTTTTCGTCGCACAGTGACAGTATCGGCCGCTTGGCGTTGATTATCGTCATGATCGCCATGGCTGTGTTTGCGGGGCGCGTGTTAAAACCTTCGACCGGATTATTGCAGGCCTATATCAACAAAAATCCTGAAGGGTGGACAGCAAAGCTACGTTATGTCTGGTATTTTGCAGCCATCGGCATACCGATAGTTATTATCGGTTTTGCTGCAACAGGCTATTATTTGAGCGCTTTGGAGTTGCAGCAAAAACTCATTATTACTCTGCGGCTGATTTTTTTGACTATCATCATTCATGCGTTGGTGTTCCGGTGGTTAACGCTGGTTAACCGGCAGTTGGCTATCACCAATGCTGAACAAAAACGCAAAACCGCGGTGGTTCCGGAAAAGCATTTGGCCGGATCGGAAGACCCGGTGTTGCCGGTTGACGAGCAGCAGATCGATATTCCTAAAATTAACGCCCAAACCATCAAGCTGCTCAATGTCTTTATCGGTTTTACGCTGGTGATTGGTTTCTGGATGATCTGGAAAAACATCCTGCCGGCCTTTTCATTTCTGGATCGTATTGTGCTTTGGCAGCATTTGGTTAATGTCGATCATCAAGATGTTTATCAGCCGATCACCATGACCAATCTTTTTTTGGCCGGATTATATGTGTTTATTGCGGTGGTCTCGGTGCGGAATTTTTCCGGTGTAATGGAACTGCTGGTATTCAGGCGCTTGTCGATAGAGGCGGGCGGCCGCTATGCG
>DATBQC010000731.1:0-5140 GCA_036561065.1 Methylobacter sp.
AAACGGACAAAGCCTTCCCCTGAAAAACAAAAAAAGCCCGGTCGGGCTTTTTTTTATAGCTATATATCTTTTTTATTATACACCTATAAAATATCATAAAATCAATAAAAATAGAGCGTTGGTGATTTATATGAAGGGTAATTAGTATGGAAAACTAGGGGAGCGTGGTCAGATTTGAAATATGAGAATGACGGACTTAAACAGCATGCTCAAGCTCCAGAGCATTCCTGAATCCTTTCCGACAAATCAACACTATCCCAAGCCCTGTCGGTATGTGATAATAAATGATTTGATTTTGGCGATATTTCTTTCTAACCGACATAGCCGCAGGGCGTAAAGGGCACTACATAATGGATGAGAACAAAAAGAAAGCGCTAGGCGCGGCGCTGATGCAGATCGAAAAGCAATTCGGCAAAGGCTCGGTGATGCGCATGGGCGATGTGGCCGCTTCGCGCGACATCGATGTGGTTTCTACGGGTTCTTTAGGCTTGGATATTGCGCTGGGCTGCGGCGGTTTACCTCGCGGTCGTGTTATTGAAATTTATGGCCCTGAATCATCCGGTAAAACGACGTTGACGCTGCAAGTGATTGCCGAAATGCAAAAACTTGGCGGCACGGCGGCGTTTGTCGATGCGGAGCACGCTTTAGATCCGGGTTATGCCGAAAAAATCGGCGTTAATGTAGATGACTTACTGGTTTCCCAGCCGGATACCGGCGAACAGGCGTTGGAAATTACCGATATGTTGGTGCGTTCAGGCGCAGTTGATGTGGTCGTGATCGATTCGGTTGCCGCGTTAACACCCAAAGCCGAAATTGAAGGCGATATGGGCGATTCCCATATGGGCTTGCAGGCGCGGTTGATGTCGCAGGCTTTGCGGAAATTGACCGGCAATATCAAGCGTTCCAATACGCTGGTTATTTTTATTAACCAAATAAGGATGAAAATCGGCGTGATGTTCGGCAGTCCTGAAACTACTACCGGCGGTAATGCGCTTAAGTTTTATGCTTCGGTGCGATTGGACATTCGGCGTATCGGTTCGATTAAAAAGGGCGAAGAAGTTATCGGCAATGAAACTCGAGTCAAAGTCGTCAAAAATAAAGTCGCCCCGCCTTTTAGACAGGCCGAATTCGAGATTTTATATGGGGAAGGTATTTCCTTTCTGGGCGAGCTGGTTGACTTGGGTGTAAGTTACGGTTTTATTCAGAAAGCGGGTTCCTGGTACAGTTACGGCGATGAAAAAATCGGCCAGGGCAAAGATAATGTAAAGGCCTTCTTAAAAGAGCATCCTGAAAAAGCAAAAGAAATCGAAGTAAAAATAAGAGCCGAGGCTTTTGGTAAGAAAGTCGCTCCTTTGATTGAAGCACCTGTGGTTGATGAGGACGAGTAGTCCGCTTTGATTGAAGAGCCCCAGGTAGCAAAGGAGATCCAGGAAATTTGCCTGCGGCTGCTGGCACGAAGGGAACACTGTCAGCAGGAATTGCTGAACAAATTGGCATTAAGAGGGTTTGGCCGGGATGACACACAGTCGGTTATCGATGAACTGGCTGAGCAAGGTTGGCAAGACGATCTAAGGTATGCAGAAAACTATGCCCGGTTCCGTATCCAGAAGGGCTACGGGCCGATTCGTGTGGGCTATGAGCTTAAGCAAAACGGCATAGCGGTGTTTGACCTTGAGTGCATTGTGCAGGAAGAGGTCGGTAGCTGGATGGCGCTGCTGGAACAGGTTTACAGTAAAAAATACACCCATGATACGATGCTGGAGCGAAATGAGTGGGCAAAACGCAGTCGTTTTTTGTTACATCGCGGGTTTTCCGGCGCAATGATCAGTGCGTTATTTGATCGGTTGAATATTAGATTTCTCTAAGTTGTGGGTAGGCCTTGCGCAACCCGATTTTTTTAAAAGCATTTATTTATTATGAAAAAGATGACTAGCGCCGAGTTGCGCACCGCCTTTCTGGAATTCTTTCGCGAACGGGGGCATTCCATACAGCCTTCAAGCTCGCTGATTCCGGGGGATGATCCGACCTTGTTGTTCACCAATGCCGGTATGGTGCAGTTTAAGGATGTGTTTCTAGGTCGGGATCACCGCGACTATAACAAGGCCGCGACCAGTCAGCGCTGTGTGCGGGCGGGCGGCAAGCATAACGACCTGGAAAATGTCGGTTATACCGCTAGGCATCATACTTTTTTTGAAATGCTGGGTAATTTCAGCTTCGGCGATTACTTTAAAAAAGATGCGATACATTTTGCTTGGGATTTTTTAACCAAGGAGCTGGAAATCCCGGCGGAAAAATTATGGATCACCGTTTTCGATGAAGATTCGGAAGCAGAAAAAATCTGGTTGGATGACGTTGGTGTTTCGCCAGTTCGATTCTCAAGAATCGGCGCCAAAGATAATTTCTGGTCGATGGGCGATGTCGGGCCTTGCGGACCATGTACCGAAATATTCTACGATCATGGCGCGGACATTGCCGGCGGGCCTCCGGGATCGCCTGATGAAGATGGCGACCGCTATATCGAAATCTGGAACCTGGTATTCATGCAATATGACCGTTCCGCTGACGGTTCGTTGACGCCGCTGCCGAAACCCTCGGTCGATACCGGCATGGGGCTGGAGCGCATCGCGGCGGTGTTGCAGGGCGTGCACAGCAATTACGAAATTGATTTGTTCCAAAAACTGTTGAAAGCGGCGGCCGAACTGGCCGGCACCAGCGATTTGACGCAAAGCTCATTGCGGGTGATTGCCGATCACATCCGTTCTTGTGCATTCCTGGTCGCGGATGGCGTGATGCCGTCCAATGAAGGTCGCGGTTACGTGGTGCGCCGCATCATCCGTCGTGCGATCCGGCACGGCTACCGTTTGGGTATTCGCGATGTGTTCTTTTATAAACTGGTAGCGCCGCTGGCTGAGGAAATGGGCGAGGCTTTCCCCGAACTTAAAGTTGCACAAGCGCAAGTTGAACGGGTGCTGAAAAAAGAAGAAGAACGTTTTGCCGAGACTTTGGAGCAAGGCATGAAGATTCTGGAGGCTTGTGTTGCCAAGATGGAAGGTTCTGTGATTCCCGGCGATACCGTATTCCAGCTTTATGACACTTACGGTTTCCCCGTTGACTTGACCGCCGATTTTGCCCGTGAAAATCACTTGACTGTCGATCATGCCGGATTTGAAATGGCGATGTCGGCCCAGCGCGATCGGGCGCGATCTGCAAGCAGTTTTGGCGCTGATTACGATCAGGATATAAAGCTTGATGCGCAGACCGAATTTACCGGCTACGAGCATCTTGATGACCAAGTGTATATCATTGGGCTGTTCAAGAAAGGCCAGCCGGTAGACAGCTTACAGGATGGTGAAGAGGGTGTTGTTGTTTTGGACAAGACGCCGTTCTATGCCGAGTCCGGCGGTCAGATCGGCGACTGCGGAAAAATCGAAGCAGACGGCGCGGTGTTTGAAGTCACCGATACCCAAAAACAGGGCGGAAACCTGTTCTTGCATAAAGGTAAATTGCTTAGCGGAACCCTGACTAGCGGCCAGCTATGCGATGCCCGTGTCAGCGCGGCAGACAGAAAGGCAACCGAGCTTAACCATTCGGCGACCCACTTGCTGCATGCTGCATTAAGGCAAGTTTTAGGCGATCATGTTGCGCAGAAAGGCTCGCTGGTTAACCCCGAACGCTTGCGCTTCGACTTTTCCCACTTTGAGCCTGTCACAGCTTTTGAAATCAGCACCGTTGAACGGATCGTTAATGAGCAGATCCGGGCAAATAGTCCAGTTATCTCACAAGTCATGGCAAAAGATGATGCGGTTAAAGCCGGAGCAATGGCCTTGTTCGGCGAAAAATATGGCGATGAAGTCAGGGTGTTGAAAATCGGCGAATTTTCCACCGAGCTTTGTGGCGGTACCCATGTTGAACGGGCAGGGGATATAGGTTGCTTTAAAATCATTAACGAAACCGGCGTTGCGGCGGGTGTTCGGCGTATCGAAGCGGTAACCGGCGGCGGTTGTTTTGATTGGATAGCCGGTCGCGATCATGCGCTTGCCAGCATCGCCGGCTTGGTAAAAAGCGCACCGGAAAAAGCGCCGGAAAAAGTCGAGCAGTTGATAGAGAAAAACCGGCTGCTGGAAAAACAGTTGGAACGCTTGAATGCAAAATTGGCCAGTTCTGCGGGTAACGAACTTGGCGCTCAGGCGGTCGATGTTGAAGGTATTAAGGTATTGGCGGTCAAGCTGGAGGGCGTCGATCCCAAATCCCTAAAAGACATGGTCGATCAGTTAAAAAATAAATTAGGCAGCGCCGCAATTGTGTTAGCAATCGTCGACGGCGACAAGGTCAGTCTGATTGCCGGTGTGACAAAAGACCAGATGGGACGGATAAAAGCCGGTGATCTGGTGAATTTCGTTGCCACTCAAGTCGGCGGAAAAGGCGGCGGCAGGCCCGATATGGCACAGGCCGGCGGTAATGATCCATCCGGTTTGGCTGATGCATTGGCTCAGGTTCCAGCCTGGGTGAAAGCGCAACTTGGCGCGTAGAAGGTTTTATTAAATGGCATTATATGTATACAAATTTGGCGGCACCTCGGTAGGTACTGTCGAGCGCATTAAAGCGGTCGCCGAAAAGGTTAAGCAAGCCCATGATTTGGGTGATCAAATCATCGTTGTGGTTTCCGCGATGAGCGGTGAAACCAATCGACTGGTTGCCTTGGCAAAAGACATGCAGCAAAATCCCAATGAGCGGGAAATGGATGTGTTGTTGTCAACCGGCGAGCAGGTCACCGTTTCGCTGTTAAGCATGGCTTTGCATGAGTTGGGCTGCGATGCCTGTTCTTATACCGGCAGCCAGGTAAAAATCTTGACCGACAGTAGTCATACCAAAGCGCGGATACGTAAGATTGACGATGCTCGCATTCGGGCTCATCTTAATGAAGGCAAGGTGGTGGTGGTCGCAGGTTTCCAGGGTGTGGACGAACACGGCAATATCACCACGCTGGGGCGCGGCGGCTCGGATACCACTGCTGTGGCATTGGCTGCGGCGTTAAAAGCCGATGAATGTCATATTTATACCGATGTCGACGGCGTTTATACTACCGATCCCAGAGTAGAGCCGAAAGCCCGCAGGCTGGATAAAATCACTTTTGAGGAAA
>DATBQC010000732.1:0-4386 GCA_036561065.1 Methylobacter sp.
ATCCCCATTTTTTTAAATTTTTCTATCTCCCGATGTTCGTTCCATTCCATTCCCATTTGAATTATTACTGCAATCAAACTAGCAAGGAGGCCCCCATATAAAGCTGTAGTATGTTCTTCCAGTTTCCCATAAAAATATTCACGGCCAAAATATGTGCATAGAACAACTAATAGCGACAAAATAATCCATGACAACCTAACTCCTATTATTCGGTCATAAATTCTAGTTGCTCTTTCCATAATATTCTCCAGATTTTTATTAATTGATGTGTATTGAGTTTATAAGTCTGATATGGACTAACTATAGTTTATACACAGCGGGACCTGATGATTTCAGCGAATGATTTAATTCATCTGCCGATAATGTTTGATTTTTTGGTGGTGCAAAGCAATCCATCGTGGAAATTGACTTGTTTGCCCCTCGTTTTGAACAGCAGCGACACGCTGGCGGTGGCGCCAAAGCCGTCAAGCACATCCTATGCCCCTGATAAGTTAATGTTGCTTCTTTTCGCAATCCAATCCATCGAACTCAAGCTTTCAAATAATCGCTAATCGAAAAGGCAATATCAGGGAACTCAGTTAAAATTTTTTTATCTTGAGTGACTAATTTAACGTTCAACTGTTTTGCCAGCGCAACGAATTCGCAGTCATAGGCAGAACAGGTGCTGGAGTTTGTTAATGCCAACACCTGAGCGGATGTTATCTGGAATTCATTATCGATAAACAACGATTCAGCGTCTTCTTGTATAACCAATGCTTGTTCGAGAGTGAGTAATTTCTTTCGAATGTAAAGCGTCAATACATTACGAAATTCACTACGCCATAAGGTGGGTGCTATCCATACCGAATCGTGTTGATAGAGCCTACTAACACTTTGCGAATAATCCGTTGGCAAATAGAAATAACTGACGATATTGGTATCGACGACGATCATGGGCGGCCATCGTCGATTGCGTTCGAAATTTCATCAGCCGTAATCACATTCGCTTGAATAGCTGAACGCAATGACTCAACCCGTGCTAATTGTTCGGATGGCGTTAATCTTTTTTTAGGCATCAACGCGCTTTCAAGACAAAAAATAACTTCACTATTAATGCTGCGTCTGTGGATTTCGGCAGTTTGTTTTAGTGTGAGGTAAACATCATCGGGAATGTTTTTTATGGTTAATGCTGGCATGATATGTAAACTCAATAGTCAAACTATCAGCATTATGGTTGCATTGTGGAACCGGGTCAACTTTGCTCTTATTTCGTGGGGGGTGATAAAAAAATGTGGCTTTCACGAAGCAGAAGCTTCACTTTCGAGGTTCCCAATCTGGAGATTGGGAACCAGCGTGGGCTAGCTTAACTATTCGCTAACCTGGGCAATCCAGTCTTGCAGGTTGTAATAGTTGGTAATACGGGCCACTTTGTTGTCGCGGATTTCAAAAAAAGCGCCGGCCGGCAGGCGGTATTTTTGCCCCTGTGCGGTAGGCAAGCCTTCGTCGGTTTTGATATATTCGCCCAACACGACAAATTCGGCAGCCGCGCGTTTGCCATCGGCTGTCGCCATGATGACCATGTCGACCAGCTGTTCTTTGTAATTGTTGTTCATGCAGGCCATGAACTGGGTAAATGCTTCCTTGCCGATTTCCCGTCTGCCTTGGTTGATGTCGTGGATGACGTCGTCGGTTAGCAGGTTAAGGAAAGTATCCATGTCGCCGCCATTGAATGCGGCATAGTATTGTTCTACAAGTTTGATGCTGTCTTCTTGGTTCATAGTGATTTCGTGGTTGATAAGTTAGAGTGAAATTTGATTAGTCTTTTACCCAGTTTTCCCGCAACGTTACGGTGCGGTTAAATACCAGTTTGCCGTTGACGCTGTCTATCGCGTCAAAGCAAAAGTAGCCGGTTCGTTCGAATTGGTAGCGGCTTTCCGGTTGCGGATTAGCCAAGCTGGCTTCTACTCGGCAATCGGTCAGCACTTCCAACGAGTCGGGGTTTATCGCGTCCAGGAAGTTTTCTTCATTGTCCGGAGCAGGTACGCTGAATAAGCGGTTATACAAGCGCAATTCCGCCGGTTTTGAGTGCGGCTCGGAAACCCAGTGGATAACGCCTTTGACTTTGCGGCCTTCGGGGTTTTTGCCGAGGGTGTCGGGGTCATAGCTGCAACGCAGTTCGGTAATGTTGCCAGCAGCATCCTTGATGATTTCGTTGCATTGGATAACGTAAGAACCGCGCAAACGGACTTCGCCGCCCTCTACCAAACGCTTGAATTTCGGCGGTGGAATTTCGGCGAAATCATCCTGTTCGATCAAAATGACCTTGGAAAAAGGCACGATGCGTTTGCCCAGCTCGGGTTTTTGCGGGTGATTGCTGACTTCCAGTTGTTCGGTTTGGTCTTCTGGATAATTCTCGATGACCACGCGTAGCGGCTGTAAAACCGCCATGGCCCTGAGTGCATTCTCGTTTAAATCTTCGCGGATGCAGTATTCCAGCACGCCCATTTCTATCCATGAGTTTTGCTTGGTCAGGCCGATGCGCTCGCAAAAATCGCGTATCGATTTGGGCGTAAAACCTGCGCGGCGTAAACCGGCGATGGTCGGCATACGCGGGTCGTCCCAGCCGTTGACGTGTTTTTCCATGACCAGCTGGTTGAGTTTGCGCTTGCTGACGATGGTGTATTCCAGCTGCAAGCGGGCAAATTCGATTTGTTGCGGATGGCTGGGTGTTTTAAGTTGATCCAGCACCCAGTCGTAAAGCGGTCGGTGATCTTCAAATTCCAGCGTACACAGCGAATGGGTGATGCCTTCCAGAGCATCGGAAATGCAGTGGGTGTAATCGTACATCGGGTAGATGCACCAGTCGTCGCCGGTGCGCTGGTGATGCACGCGGCGAATCCGGTACAACGCCGGGTCGCGCATGTTGATGTTGGGCGAGGCCATGTCGATTTTGGCGCGCAATACATATTGACCGTCGGCAAATTCACCGGCGCGCATGCGTTTGAATAAGCCGAGGTTTTCTGCAATCGGGCGGCTACGGTCGGGGCTTTCTTTGCCCGGTTGGGTTAGTGTGCCGCGATATTCCCTGATTTGTTCGGCCGATAGGCTGTCGACATAGGCCAAACCTTGTTCGATCAGTTGCACGGCGTAGTCGTAAAGCTGTTCGAAATAATCCGATGCGTGATGCAATTCCGACCACTCAAAACCTAGCCACTGTACGTCGCGCTTGATCGATTCCACATATTCGTCGCTTTCTTTTTCGGGATTGGTGTCGTCAAAACGCAGATTGCAGCGGCCGTTGTTTTCGGCGGCGATACCGAAATTCAGGCAGATCGATTTTGCATGACCGATATGCAGATAGCCGTTAGGTTCGGGAGGGAAGCGGGTGACGACTTTGCCGTTGTTTTTGTTGCCTTTGAGATCGTTGGCGATGATCTGGCGGATAAAGTTTGACGCAGGTTGGGTATCGTTTGTGGACATTGGGTTGTATTTGTTATTAGGGAGGTTATGTCAATTTATTCACCACGAAGACACGAAGTTTATTTTTTTGTGTCTTCGTGGTGATTTTTCTAACTGCAATTATACATTGAATGGCCGCTATGAGGCTATTCAGCAACCAGCGTCTGTATCCGGTAAAAGCCTTCGCTGTCATTACCCAGAACATCGGCCAGCCAAGGCAAAACCTGGTTCATTTCAGCAGCCAAGGTCCACGGAGGATTGATCACGATCATGCCGCTGGCGGTCATGCCGTGTTCGTCGCTGTCCGCGCGTATGCCCAGCTCAAATAACTGCACATTTTTGATGCCGCTGGCTTGAATCGCGCGCTCGAGTTTCTGATTGCGGCTGCGCTCAATGACCGGATACCAGAGCGCATAAGTGCCGGTGGCGAAGCGTTTGTGCATGGCGACCAGCGTTTCCACAACCTGCTGGTAATCAGTTTTCATTTCATAAGAAGGATCGATCAGTACCAGACCCCGGCGCTCGGGTGGCGGCAGTAATTTCAAACAGCTTGTTAAACCATCGGCATGAAATACGCTGATGCGCTTGTCTTTATGGGCTTCGGCAGTTAGTAACTTTATTTCGGTGGTATGCAGTTCAAATAAACACAGCCGGTCTTTGTCGCGCAGCAATTGTTTGGTAATTAACGGTGAGCCGGGGTAGCGGGTTAATTTGTCTGTGCTGTTAAAACGTTTGATCAGGCTGACATAGTGGGCAACGCACTCCGGTAAGTCATTACGTTGCCATAATTTGGCGATGCCGTTGTCAAATTCTCGATTTTTTAAGGCGTAGTCGCCGTCCAGTTGGTATTTTCCGGGGCCTGCATGGGTGTCGATGCAGCAGAAAGGCTTGTCTTTTGTTCTTAAGTATTCAAGGCTTTGTATCAGGACGATGTGTTTTAAAACGTCG
>DATBQC010000733.1:0-3809 GCA_036561065.1 Methylobacter sp.
AATCGGGAGAGTCGCTTGAAGGTGCTGATGTGGTCGATGTCGAGATGCAATATCTTTATAACGACGGTCAATTCAGGCATTTTATGGTGCCGGACACGTTTGAACAGTACCAGTGTGATGAAAAAATCGTCGGCGATTCGGGCAAGTGGCTTAAAGACCAAGACTCCTGCACGGTAACGTTATGGAATGATGCGCCGCTTGCTATTTCACCAGCCAATTTTGTCGAACTGGCCATTGTGGAAACCGATCCCGGTGTACGCGGCGATACCTCAGGCGGCGGCGGTAAACCGGCTACTCTGGATACAGGCGCAGTGGTCAGGGTGCCTTTGTTTGTGCAACAAGGTGAAGTGATTAAGGTCGATACCCGAACCGGCGAATACGTTTCCCGCGTAAAAGAATAGTGCAGCAAGACTGGCGGCCGACCTGTGACATAGAACTGCTGCACTTTAGAGCACGGACGCTTGCGAGGATACGTCAGTTTTTTGTTGATCGGTCGGTGCTGGAAGTGGAAACGCCGCTGCTCAGTCACAGCATCGGAACCGATCCGCAGTTGGAGTTTTTTACGACCGAGTATTGTTTCTCGCCGGCGAGACAAACTCTGTTTTTGCAAACATCGCCTGAGTTTGCGATGAAACGGCTACTCGCAGCGGGCAGCGGTTCCATCTACCAGATTTGCAAGGCCTTCCGGAACGGCGAGTCGGGGCGATTTCATAATCCAGAGTTTACGATGCTGGAATGGTATCGGGTCGGCTTTACCTTGCCTCAGTTGATGGATGAAATCGCCGAATTGATCGGCGGGTTGTTTAGCGATCAACCGTTACAGGAAACGCAACGTGTCAGTTATCAGGACGTGTTTGCTTCGTTTACCGACTTAGATCCCTTAGTGTTCGCATATCAGGATTACTGCGCTTATGCACGGGAATCCGGATTATCCGAGGCGGTGAGTATTTGCGGACGCGACCATGCGGTGTGGCTGGATTTTTTATTCAGTCATAAGGTTCAGCCGCATTTGGGCGAAAATGCGTTGTGCATGGTATACGGCTACCCCGCTTGCCAGTCGTCCTTAGCAAGAATCAATGAACACAATGAATTGACCACTGACCGGGTTGAATTGTTTATCAACGGCATCGAACTGGGTAATGGTTATTATGAGCTGGTTGATGCTGAAGAGCAGGGCAGGCGCTTTGACAAGGAACTAACTGTCAGACAGCAACAAAAGCTGCCGGTTTCCGTTAAAGACCTGCGTCTTATTGCGGCTCTGGAATCGGGATTGCCGGAATGCTCAGGTGTAGCTATTGGTCTGGATCGTTTGCTGACGCTGCTGTCAGGAAGCGCGTCTATCGATGATGTGCTTAGTTTTCCGATTCAGCGCGCTTAAGCCCGTTTAAATATTTACTGTGATATAATCCGGCAGTTTTTCGACATTGGCAATGCTGTTATATTTTTAGATTTCTACATGAACTTAAATACATTTTCCCGCTTGCTGTTGCTGTTGCTGCTTGTTTCCCAAGTAGTTAAGGGCGATGAAGAGTTTGTTGTAGAGGACATTCAAGTTAAGGGCCTGCAGCGTATCGCTGTCGGTACTGTTTATAATTATCTCCCGGTCAATGTGGGTGAAAGTTTTTCCTTGGATAATGCCGGTCCGGCTATCAAGGCGTTATTCAAAACCGGTTTTTTTAAGGATATTTCCTTGGAAAGGGAAGGTTCGACGCTGATTGTTAATGTGGTAGAGCGTCCATCGATTGCAAAAATCATTTTTGAAGGCAATAAAGACTTGAGTAAGGATGACTTGACCAAAGCCTTGAAGAAAATCGGCCTGGCTGAAGGCAAGGTATTCGATCAGCAGGTATTGGATAAAGTCGAACAGGAACTGAGCCGTCAATATTTCAGTCACGGCAAATACGGCCTGAAGATTACCACTGAAGTGTCCAATCTTACCCGCAACCGGGTTGGTATCCATATCAAGATTTCCGAGGGCAGGGTCGCCAAGATCAAGCAGATCAATATTGTCGGCAATACTGTTTTCGATGATAAAACACTGTTGCGTAATCTTGAACTGAACACCTCTAATCTGTTGTCGTTCTACACTAAGGACGACCAGTATTCCAAGCAAAAGTTGGCGGCAGACTTGGAAACCTTGCGTTCTTATTACCTGGATCGGGGGTATATTAACTTTAACATTGAGTCCACGCAGGTAGCCATTACCCCTGATAAAAAAGACATTTATGTCACCATTAATGTCAAAGAAGGTGATGTTTATACGCTGGAAAAAGTCAAATTATCGGGTAATCTGGTGGTTGACCCTCCAGAGCTGATTAAGTTGGTCAAGGTCGGGCCGGGAGAGATTTTTTCCAGGAAAAGCGCAACCGAAACGTCTAAAGCTATTTCCGACCGCCTGGGCGATGACGGCTATGCTTTTGCTAACGTCAACATGGTACCGGAAATCAACGAAGCTAAAAAAACCGTCGATATGACGTTCTTTGTCGATCCGGGCAAACGTGTTTATGTACGACGTATTAACATGAAAGGTAACGTCAAAACCCGCGATGAAGTCTTGCGCCGCGAAATGAGGCAAATGGAGTCCAGCTGGGCTTCAAGCTCAAAAATTGAACGTTCGAAAGTCCGTCTTGAACGCCTAGGCTATTTTGAAGAGGTGAATGTTGAAACTCCTCCGGTTGCAGGCTCTGCTGACCAGATTGACGTTAATTATTCGGTAGTGGAAAAACCCTCCGGCAATTTGTCGGCAGGTGTCGGGTTTTCTCAAACTCAGGGCATAGTATTGAATGCCAATATTGCCCAGGATAACGTGTTTGGCTCGGGCAAGCGGGTGAATGTCGCCTTTAATAACAGTACGTATATGACGAGTTATCAGTTCGGTTTTTATAACCCTTATTTCACCGTGGACGGCGTCAGTCAGGGCTATAATCTGGGCTATACCAAACGAAATGCAGGGGCAGTAAACATTGCAAATTACTCAACCAATGTGGCGAATGCCGGGATCAATTTCGGCATACCGTTGAATGAGTTCGATAGTTTGCGTTTTGATGTTGATGTTAAGCACACGACGTTGAGCGCCACGGCTTTTTCATCCAATCAAATTTGCGATTTTATCTACGGCAATAATGGTATAAATCAGTGTACAAACAATACCGATACTATAGGAGTTGTCAATAACCGGCCTGTAGTTAAAGCTATAGGCAGTTCGTTTTTGACGCTGGCACCATCGCTGGGCTGGACTCACGATACGCTTAATCGGGCGATCTTCGCGAATAAGGGGCAGCAGCAGCGGTTTTCTGCGTTGGCGACTGTCCCCGGCAGCGATCTGGAATATTATAAAGTCGGTTATAAGCATCAGATTTATTTTCCGTTGGCTAAAGACTTTACGTTCAGGCTGCAAGCTGAAGCGGGCTACGGGGGGGGGTATGGAAAGACTACCAGCCTGCCTTTCTTTGAGAATTATTTTGGCGGCGGCACGGGATCTATACGCGGTTTTAAGAATAATACGGTTGGGCCCAGAGACTCCAATGGTTATCCGTTTGGCGGCTCCAGTAAAATTATCGGCAATGCCGAAATATTTTTCCCAGTGCCTTTTATGCCGGAAACAAAATCAGTTAGGCTAGGCACCTTTTTGGATGCCGGATCCATTAACAATGGCTTTAAAGCGAACAATCTAAAATATGCTGTCGGGGTTTCAGGAGAGTGGTTGTCGCCGTTCGGCGCGTTATCTGTCAGTGCGGCATTGCCGTTAAATGCTGCGCCTACTGTAACGGCCGCTGATGGCACTATTACAGGGGATCAAAAACAGATGT
>DATBQC010000734.1:0-1857 GCA_036561065.1 Methylobacter sp.
AAAAGTAACAATGTGTTTGTTGATGAGCTTCCAGGCGATGTGATTCGCCTGGAAGCTTTTCTATCATACGCTGCATGTCGGGCAGTTAGGGTTCTTCCGCAGCCTCATGGTATTCCATTCCATCGTTAATCCATCCAACAGTAATAACCGTCCGGTTAAAGCTTCACCGATATTTATGATCAGTTTCATTGCTTCCAGTGCTTGAATGCTGCCGACGATGCCGGTGATCGGCGCTATAACTCCGTTGGTCGCGCAATTTTGCAATTCTTCGCCGTCGCTGTTGTACAGACAGTTGTAGCACGGGCTGTTATTGTGGCCCGGCGTAAATACAGTCACTTGCCCTTCAAAGCGAATCGCCGCGCCTGAAATCAGTGGCGTTTGGTGTTTGACGCAGGCGTTATTGATCGCAAAGCGGGTTGAGAAATTATCGCTACAGTCCAAAACTACGTCCGCCAATTCCACCTCGTCATCAAGTTGCTCACCCTCCAGTTTTTGCTTAACTGCTCTTATTTGCACATCAGGGTTTAGCTGGTTAAGTGTTTGGCGGGTTGAAATTACCTTATCAGTCCCAATATCCGCTGTGTGATGAGTAATCTGCCTTTGCAAATTGGATAAGTCCACGACGTCATTATCATAGATAACGATATTGCCGACCCCAGCCGCAGCAAGATAGATGGCAGCGGGGGAGCCTAGCCCGCCGACACCGACAATCAGTACCTTGGCAGCGAGAAGTTTTTGCTGACCCTCAATATCGACTTGAGGGAGCATGATTTGGCGACTGTAACGCAGTAGTTGGTTGTCATTCATAAGTCATGTTGATGCTGTATTGTGATGGGGGATGATGCCAAAGAACTAGGCAGACTGCAAAAACTGATTATTGTTGGCACTCTCTGCTGGTGAGTGCTAAAATCTAAAGTTGAATTTAACCTGTAATTTTAATGTTTAGGAGATATTGATGAAAATACGTCCGTTACACGACAGAGTGATAGTCAAACGTGTTGATGAAGAAACGACAACTGCCGGTGGTATTTTACTGCCCGGTTCTGCTGCTGAAAAACCAAGTCAAGGTGTGATTTTGGCGGTAGGTAATGGCAAGCAACTGGACAATGGCACAGTACGCGCTTTGGAAGTTAAAGTTGGCGATAAAGTGTTGTTTGGCAAGTATTCCGGCAACGAAGTTAAGGTTGACGGCGACGACCTGATCGTTATGCGTGAAGAAGACATCATGGGCGTTTTAGGCTAAGCCTGAACACGCCAATCACATTCACATACAAATTATTTAAGGAATAAAAATGGCAGCAAAAGACGTATTATTCGGTGATGACGCTCGTGTCCGTATGGCGCGCGGCGTAAATATTTTAGCAAACGCAGTCAAGGTAACTTTAGGCCCTAAAGGCCGTAATGCGATCCTGGACAAAAGCTTCGGCGCTCCAACCATCACTAAAGACGGTGTATCGGTTGCTAAAGAAATCGAATTAAAAGACAAATTCGAAAACATGGGCGCGCAGATGGTTAAAGAAGTGGCTTCGCACACTTCAGACGTAGCTGGTGACGGTACTACGACTGCGACTGTATTGGCGCAATCTATCGTCAACGAAGGCTTAAAAGCTGTTGCTGCTGGCATGAACCCAATGGACTTAAAACGCGGTATTGACTTAGCCGTTATTAAAGCCGTTGAAGCCATTGTGGCTTCCGCTACACCTTGCACAGATAACAAAGCGATTGCTCAAGTTGGTACTATCTCTGCAAACTCTGATGAGTCTGTCGGCAAAATCATTGCAGAAGCGATGGAAAAAGTCGGTAAAGAAGGCGTTATTACTGTTGAAGAAGGCACAGGCTTAGATAACTCGTTGGACG
>DATBQC010000735.1:0-2456 GCA_036561065.1 Methylobacter sp.
CGCCAAACTTTCGTTTGGAACGGCCAAGCTGGTCGCCGCGATCACTCAGTTTTTCGCCGCATTGTCGCTCGGGCTTTTCCCGAAGCTTTTGACGATGACGGGCGATCAGGTCGAGCTGTTAAAGCACGATAATGTGGTGTCGGAGGACGCAAAGGCGCGGGGACGGACCTTGCAGGGGCTGGACATCGAGCCAACGGCGATAGAGACGGTGGCGCCCTCCTATCTCTATCGCTACCGCAAGACCGGCCAGTATCAGGAGCAGCGCAGCTAAAGGATAAAATCTGGCGCTTAGCATCCATTCGATCGTTGGCTGGCGTGGCGGGCAGCGACCTGCCAAGGGCCAGCTTCGAAGGACGTCGTTGAGGAGTCGGCAAATTGATGCGGACGGCGGTTCACAAGGCAGGTGCCAAAGCAGTCTGCCTCAATTAATCTGAAGGGACTGTAGGAGCCCAGGGTGCACAACGGCTTTTTCGCTGAAGTTTATTCTAGATGCTCTGCTCAAATACTTGAATATCTTTGCACTATGCTGAGGTGGCTGATTTCCAATGGCAGAGTAATGGAAAAGAAGCTCGCAAACGGTCTCAAAAGGTAGCGAATTCTTAAGCGCGCCCCTAGCTTGAGCCATTTCATACTCTCTTCTAAACTCTGAAAATCCAAATATCTGCTTTCTCATCTTCGAAATGATTTCAAAAACCTCATTGATGTAGGGTGCGGCACCCTGAATTTCATCGACAAACTCGTCGCGCAATCGCGCAGAGTATCTTTTATTGACAATTCCGAACATATCCGGAGAAAGCCTATCATGACCTTCGTCAAGCGCCAGTTTAGCACATTCCCTCAAGTAGGAAATTACATCCCGCGGACGCATTAATGTACGAGCGACAATATAATTGAATACGTGACGCTTCTCTCTAGCCCCGCCGGCCCTAGTTGTATCAGCCGTAAAAAGATCTCCTATCAACTTGTCAAACCTTATGTCGGGTCCAGCTTCATCTAAAGCGCGCGACAGCCGAAACGCCGCCAAACTCCTAAGTTGAGCCGACGACCACTCCAAGGTAATCGAAGAATCTCGCCATTTGTTTTTGTCATTGTCCCGTAGCAAGTCGTAAATATCTTCCCGCAAGAAAATTACGGGGTGAATACTTAGCCCCCTCCGCACCTTTCTCCTAATGTCGTGCGCAGCCTTAAATAAACCAATTAAAAGATCGAAGTATTTGCTGGAACTGTCAAGCTCAAGAACGTCCTTATAATCTTCATCAAGCTCATCAAAAATGATGTAATACTTAGACTGGTCGAGGTATGTATTGACCAGTTCTTCAAGAATATCCACTCGCTCTTGCCATGTAAATTCGTTTGGAATGGTGATTGATTTGATCGTCGCATTCGCTCCGCTTCCGAAGATCGTAAAGCCCCCGCCACGGTCGCTAATTTTACTTATTGAGCGAGCGAGCCCGCGTTCAATGTCAAGCGAAAAATGCTGCGCCAGTTCAGACGATATGCTTCTATCGATGGCTTCATTTTCTGCCATCATCCCGCAAATCGACGCATATATTATGTATTTCCAGATCGTAGTGTACTGGCTAGGGCTAGTAAATTTCGCATCCGCAAGTTTATAAAGTTCGTTAAATGGGAAATTTTTAAACGACAGGCTTTTGACAAATGTATCGTAAGATTTTAGCCCCCTAAGATGCTCTGCCACAGCAGTTTTACCCGATCCTTTGCGCCCGATAACATAGCTCGCGTCGCCAGTCTGGACCTGAGAAATATCTCGTATTCCGTAAAAGTATCGAGAATTATCCTCGTCGGCAGCTTCGAGCTTCCACTTTGCAATTTCTTGCAGCCATCCACGATGTGAGTCAGTCATTGATCTTGCGCTCCCCCCACGTCCATACAGGACCCTGCGGCAAGAGCAAGTACATTTGAATGTTTTCGCAAATTTGTTGCATTGCCGTATCCCCCTCTGGAAAACCACTCCCAAGTGGAGCGGCGAAGCTAAAATGGTTCGGAAAGCATCTGAGCCGTTCGGGTCCCCGGTTGATGAGGCGAATATTCGCATCATCTCCTTTAGCCGGCTTCGTTGGCCGCCAAGCTCAACGGCAGGAACGCGTAAAATTCGGCTAAAACACAACGGCGACGAGCGTCCCGCGTCCAACGCAATATGCATCAGACCGTATCCAGCATTCAGATGCGCCAGTTCACTTTAACGCCGCAGAACCCGGCTCGGGCGACAGCATCTTATGGACGCGCACCATGAAGGCGGTGCCGAACAAGGGCGTCAGCAGATTGAGCCCCGGCGTCATGACAAAGCCGGCGATGAACAGTCCCGCGAAAAAAATCTTGGCGCTGTTGTGCTGGCGCAGCTCGTTCGCCTCCGCCGGCGAGCGAAAGCGCGTCGCGGCTAGCGCGAAATATTCTCGGCCGAACAGATAGGCGTTGGCGAGCAGGAAGGCTATGGC
>DATBQC010000736.1:0-4682 GCA_036561065.1 Methylobacter sp.
TTAAAAAAAGCCCTTGTGACGACTCACAAGGGCTTTTTTTTGCCTGCCGTTTTTAAAAAACTATTTTAACGGGCGACCTTTGGCGTCTTTAAAAATATGCCCGCCGAAAATCAGGATGCCTTCTATAAAACCCCAGAGTGCCGCAAATCCGGGCAGTCCTGTTACATAAAGTATTACCGTCAAGGCGATCTGCATAAAGGCTAGCCGGTAAAAGCCCAGATAGAGCCGATGCGCCCCCGTCCAACCCAAAAATATCGCCAGCACAGCGGCCAGATACTTATATTTAACGGCCTTGGGCGGCTCCAAATACGCTCCCACAAGATTGATATTATTCGCAACGGTTCCTGCCACATCAAAGTTAACGTCATCGCCTTCATCCGGCGGCACATCTGCGGCCCAATCCTCTAAATGAAACGTAAACAACGCCTCCCCGCTTTTTATTGTCCCGGTTTGCGAATCGGGATCATAAGTTTCAATCTGTCCAATCATTTCCTCTACCTTTTTTATTATTAGGCCCCATTGGCCGCCATTTATAACCGCAAGGGTTTATCATTCATCATGCAAGCGTACGGCCAACACATCACACCGCGCGTGATGCAGCACCCCGTTTGCGGTCGAACCCAGCAACAAGGCGAAACCATGCCGACCGTGCGAGCCGACAACGATTAAATCTACCTTGTTTTCTTCAGCAACCCTGATTATTTCCAATTTAGGGCTACCCGTTTCCATCCACCGACAGTCGTCAGCAATATTCAGCTTTTCAGCCAGATTGGCTAGTCTCTTTTTTGCCGCTGCCATTAACTCGGCGGTTAAATCGAGATCAAAAGGAATAGTCGAGCCATAAGCCGCATCGGTAATCAGCAGATTATCCATCACATGCACTATGCTCAGTTTTGCCTGATACTTCTCGGCCAAATCTTTCGCTCTCTCGGCAACGGCCTCGCCGTGATCGGAAAAGTCAGCCGCCAGTAATATATGTTTATAGCTTTCCATGATTACTCCTATTTAACCCCGACAACATCAGGAAATAATAACGCCATCACCTGATAAGAACCCAGTATGTATAAAAATGCCAAGCCTAAACTAAAAGCCCAGCCTTGTCCCAGCGCATTGCGAATGATATGCCCGGTAACCGCCCAATGCCAAATCATTAAGACTATCGTTATAATAAATGCCAATAAAGCACCGGTTCCGATCGTCATTGACGCCATGCCCGGCAGCGCAAAAAAACTGATCAATGCATCGGTGCCCAGAAATGCGATGGTCGTTTGAACGAACCGCTCCCACTTTCGCGCCAGGTATAACATAAGCCAACTGAATCCGACAACCAGTAAGGCTCCGACAATAGCCTGTAACAGCGAATTAAGCCAATCCGTACGGATACTTAGCATTAAAAAACTGACGCCGATATCAACAGCGACCAGTCCTCGCAACAACCAAACGGAAGGCGGCAAATCCTGCGGGCCTTTTTTAAACAGGCAAATATCGAATAACAGTTTTATGATTTCAAACATGATTTTTCCCTGTTAGCGGGCGACCGGCCGGTCGCCCCTACACCTATTTAACAGCTTCGATCTTTTCCTCAGCTTCCATCCAGGCTGCTTCCGCGTCATCCAGCGCCTTGTCGACCTTCACTTTGCGTTCCAGCAGATTTTTTAACTGCTCTTTTTCCGACTCGTCATAAATGCCAGGGTCAGCCAATTGATGTTCGAGCTGTCGCTGCTCGTTATGATATTTCTCAACGGCGGTTTCAGCTTTTTTCAAGGCATCGAATAAAGGCTTATGTTTTTGTCTGCGTTCTGCATCAAGCTTACGTTGGTCTTTGCGCGAAACGGTCTCTGCGCCATCGACAACGGGTTTTTCTTCGCCTTTTTTCTGCTCGGTCAGCCACACGCGGTAATCGTCCAGATCGCCATCGAAAGGCTGCACCTTGCCGCCGGACACCAATAATAACTGATCGGTCACCGAGCGCAACAAATGCCGGTCATGCGAGACCACCACGATTGCGCCTTCATAATCCTGCAAGGCCACGCTCAAGGCATGGCGCATTTCCAGATCCAAATGGTTAGTCGGTTCATCCAACAGCAATAGGTTCGGGTTTTGATAAACCAGCAGCGCCAAAACCAGGCGCGCTTTTTCGCCGCCGGAAAAGGGTTTGACCGCTTCCAGCACCTTGTCGCCGCGAAAGTCAAAGCCGCCCAGGAAATTGCGCAAATCTTTCTCGGTCGCCTGCTTGTCCAACTGTTGCAAATGCCACAATGGGGTTTCATCGACTCGCAACTGTTCCAGCTGGTGCTGGGCAAAATAGCCGACTTTTAACGCTTCCGCCTCATTCCTTGTGCCGGATAACGGCTGCATATCGCCTGCCAGCACCTTGATCAGGCTGGATTTTCCCGCCCCATTCGGCCCCAGCAAGCCGATACGGTCTCCCGGAGATATGGACAATCCCGCCTGTTTGATTACGCAGGTTTGCCCGTAGCCAATATCGACCTTATCCAGCGTCAATAACGGATTGGGCATTTTTCCCGGTTTGGCAAAACTGAAATCGAACGGCGAATCGACATGCGCCTGTGCGATCAGCTCCATGCGCTCCAGGGCTTTGATCCGGCTTTGCGCTTGTCTCGCTTTAGTCGCTTGCGCCTTGAAGCGGTCGACAAAGCTCTGCATATGGGCGATTTCCCGCTGCTGCTTTAAATAGGATGACTGCTGTTGCGCAAGCTTTTCGGCGCGCATCCGTTCAAAAGCCGAATAATTGCCGGTATAAATTTCGGCCTTATTCTGCTCAATATGCACGATGTGATCGGTGATGGTATCGAGGAAATCCCGGTCATGGGAAATCAGCAACAAGGTACCTGGATATTTGCACAGCCAGTCTTGCAGCCAAATTACTGCATCCAAATCCAAATGGTTGGTCGGCTCATCAAGCAACAACACGTCCGAGCGGCACATCAAGGCCTGAGCCAGGTTAAGACGCATCCGCCAGCCGCCGGAAAACGAATTAACGGCATTGCCTTCTTGGTCGGCAGTAAAGCCCAAGCCGTTCATCAGGCGCGAGGCTCTGGCCTGTGCGGTATAGCCGCCGATGGTATCCAAGGCCGCATGCAATTCGGCCTGTTTCAAGCCGTCGTCGGCCTGTTCGGCAGCGAGCAACTGGGCTTGCAAGCGTCTTAATTGCTGGTCGCCGTCAATGACATAATCAATCGCAGTGCTGGAAACAGCAGGTGTTTCCTGGGCAACGTGGGCAATTTCCAGCCCCGGCGGCATCGAAAAATCACCTTCATCCAAATGCAGCTCATCCAGAACCAACGCAAAAAAACTGGACTTGCCCGCGCCATTAGCGCCGGTAAAGCCAACCTTTTGGCCTTTATGAATGGTGAAAGAGGAATTGGCAAACAACACCCGTGCGCCACGGCGTAGGGCTATATTTTTAAAATTTAGCATTAAGACTCAAGAAAAACATGTTGTGGAAACTGGGATTGGGTAAATGCTACCTGCTCAACTTACCAGACACAATCGACATCATAATTAGTAAACAAACCGTCTTTACTCACGATAGTTAATTTCTCGACCATAGCCTGCGCAATAATCAAACGGTCAAAAGGGTCTTTATGATGAAAAGCCAAGTTAGCTAAACGATCTAAACAATTGGGAGCAATAGGCAATAAAGCGATTGCATTGCCATAAACATGATTATCAACTAACTGCTGAATGCTGGCTTTAAGGTTTAACCGACCCAAACTGGTTTTAATAGCTATTTCCCATAAGCTGGCAATACTTAACAATCGCTCATTTTCTGGATCTTCAATCAGGCTTTTTGCTAAATCGCTTAGCTCAGGATTGCCTTCAATAAACCAAATAAAGGTATGCGTATCGAGTAACAATCTCAAGGCATATAATCCTTAAAATCATCTAAAGGCTCATCAAAATTTTCAGTCATGGTGATTAAACCTTTAGCACTACCAAACCTGGGCTGCGGTTTTTTAGGATTAATTTGGATTAACTGAAAAGTAGAACCTTTATCATCGGTAATGATGACTTCTTCACCTGTTATGACTTTTGCAGTCAGTTCTTCAAGCTGGTTTTGAGCTTCTTTAAGAGCAATTGAATACATGGTTACCTCTGCTAAAAATTAAGCGCCCCGGCAAACGCCAGAAACAGTATATTCAGTATTGCCAAGCCGATTAGCAGATAAATGGTTATCTGCATGCCTAGCACTCTTTTTTTGAAGTCCTTTTCGGGAAGTCCCATAGCATGGAGCATGCGACCAATCAGCAAGATGGCTCCCAATATATGGATCAGTATGGTCGGCGCGCCGTTTAATTCCAGCATTAATAACAGCAACAGCGTTATCGGAATGTATTCCACTGCGTTTGCATGCGTGCGAATGGCCAGCTGTAGTTGTTCATTCCCGCCATCGCCAACGCTGACCCGGTTTTTTCTACGCAGTTTTATGACCGCAAGAGACAGTCTCACTATTAATAAGGCTGCGAGCGATGCATAGATTGACGTAATCATGGGTGGTGCTTTTAAGCCGCGCGCTCAATCATCTTATCCGCTTGCTCGGCAAATTGCTCAAGATTGCCTTTTTTAACCGTCTCTACCGGAATAACCAGCGCGGTGCTCAAATTGATATAGATATAAACATAGCGCTTGCCGTATTCCACCCTGACCAAATCGCCCCA
>DATBQC010000737.1:0-1534 GCA_036561065.1 Methylobacter sp.
TAAATCGGTCGCCAACACACCGATAATCGTCACCACAAACATAAACAGCTGCTCTTTACCAACGCCCATAACCTTGGCGAATTCTTTCGGCGATGCCAAGCGGAAACCGGTAAATACCAGCAAAGAAGCCAGCGCAGCCAACGGAATGCTGTGAATCAAGCGTGGAAACAACACCACAAACAACAACAAAAATGCGCCATGAAAAAAGTTGGCCCAAGCCGTCTTTGCGCCATTATTTATATTAGCCGAACTACGCACGATTTCCGCTATCATCGGCAGACCGCCGATTAAACCGGCAACCAGATTACCTACACCAACCGCCGTTAAATCACGATCAAGATTAGAATGGCGTTTATACGGATCAAGCTTGTCTACCGCCATCGCACTAAGCAAACTTTCCAAACTACCCACCAAACAAATGCTCACCACGGCTTCCCAAAACTCCAGCGTCGCAATTTTCGAAAAATCCGGAAAATAAAAGCTAGACATGAAGTTGTCCGAAATCGCGACCAGGAATTTCGGACCGACGGTTGTCTCATGATGCGGTAGAAAATGGGCGTCCGGTAAAAACAAATACATATGCTCATGATCCAGATCAAAATATCGAGCCAAACCCATGCCCACCAATACCACGACAAGAGGGGCAGGGATCATCTTTAAGGTTGGATTTTTTATCATCGACCAGACTATCAGTATCACCAATCCTGAAATACCTATAATGGCAATATCAGGATTAAGATTAACAATGCTATGGGGGATCTGTGCGATAGTCGAAAACAGACTGCTGCCTGGTTCCGGCGTAGTACCCAGCACCACGTTGATTTGCTTGGCCATGATAATAATGCCGATAGCCGCCAGCATGCCATGTACCACCGATGCCGGAAAAAACGAACTGAGTCGTCCTGCCTTAAAAAAGCCCATCAAAATCTGTAACGCACTGGCAATGACGATGGCAGCCAGCGCATAACGGTAACCCGCCATCGCATCGCCTTCGCCCAGTTCCTGTACTGCGCCTAGAACCACTACAATCAGTCCGGCAGCAGGGCCATTAATGGTTACAAATGATCCGCTGATACGCGAAACCAGCACCCCGCCGATAATAGCCGTGATAATACCGGCCGATGGCGGAAAACCGGAAGCCATCGATATGCCTAAGCATAATGGCAGGGCAATAAGAAAAACCAAAAAACCGGACAGCAAATCGCTACGCCAGTTTTCTTTTAGACCCGCTAAACCGGCCTTTGGTAACCCAGACAGGGATGACTCACTCATACAGATCCTCGTAGATGATAAAAAATGTTATCAAATTACAAGCGATTACCATGCCAAATGATTTTATCAATATAATTAATTGATTTAAATATGATTTTTTTTGTAACCAGCTAAAAACAAGCGCCATAGGGGTGCAAAACAACCGACCGGGTGTTGTTTTGCACCGGTGCAGGAAAAACAACCTGATGCCTTAGCTGTTTACCCTTTGGCGACTAGCCCTACAAAAAAAGGATCTGAGCGTTGCTATCTACCTGATAGATTT
>DATBQC010000738.1:0-2458 GCA_036561065.1 Methylobacter sp.
TTATTATTACCGGCAACACAGGGGCCAATATTTCCAAAGACCCTTACTTTGCTTTTACGCTAAAAGGCGGCAACGTAGGCGATAAAATCACCATCAGCTGGGTGGATAATCTGGGCAATGAAGATACTCAGGAGCATATTGTTAAATAAACTCACACCCTATTAACGTAATGGTCGTGTTTCTATCAGATATCCCTAAACACCATGAAAGTACCCTCCCTTAGATCCATGTCCAGCAGGTAACGATACCGGTAATGCTTGCTGCGGCGGCAATCTTTGATAAATCGCCACTGGGTTTCCGTCCAGCGCTGTAAGAGCCTGATTCAATGCTTTCCGGTCAAGTTCCGGTAGGCTTACGGCATACACACCATCCTTGGCGATCGCCAAGCCAGTTCCAGACTGGCTTTTGGCATACACACCATCCCTGGCGATACCATTGGCTTTTTGAATAAGCTTCAACGCAACATCCAGCTTCTGATCCAGCGTTGTTTCCTCTCCCTCCAAATCGGGATGAGCTTCGATATATAACGTATTGTCCAACCATCCCACCTTGATCGGTTGCTTGACCATATAGACCGGCGTCCCTACCGGAACCGAATTGTATAAAGCCTCAATGTCTTCAGGATACATACGCACGCAACCATGCGTTATCTGCATCCCGATACCGTAAATCTTATCAATATCGGTGCCGTGTATCAGATAGCCGCCGGGAACGGCCAGATGCAGCATATAGGCTCCCAAAGGATTATGTGGCCCCGGTGAGACGACAGCTGGCAAAGGATCGCCATTCGCCGCATGTTCGCGTCTTATTGATTCAGGCGGATGCCATGCCGGGTCTTTGACTTTTTGCACGATACTGGTTTTGCCCAGAGGCGTTTTCCAGTCTTGCCTGCCTATGCCATGCGCGAAAGACATGACCTGCGGCGCGGCCCCTTTTTGAGCCGGCGGATAATAATACATCCGGTATTCGGCGATATTTAAGGTGATCCCTTCATGCGGCGTATCCGGCAAAATACGTCTATTGGATAAACGAACAATCTCGCCTTTTTTGACTTGCCAACGATCAACATCAGGATTCAACCGCACAATTTCTGTTTGCCCCAGAAGAAAACGCCTCGCCACATCCGGCAAGGTCTCGTTTTGTTCCGCGCGAGTTAAAGGCACATCGTCGTGGAATTGAGTGATGACGCTATCATTGCTGTTTTCCGGCAAGGTATAGGTTGTGGCATTGGCAATGCTGCTTATAGCGGACAATAAAATAAATAACGCGCGAATTTTCATACAATAATTTTTCAGGGAAATAATTTTCTAAAACGGCTCTTTAAATGGCCGCAAATCCAGTTCATGAGTCCATGCGCTGGGGTGTTGCTTGTGGATGGCCCAATAGGTTTCAGCGATGGCATCCAGCTGCAACAAGCCATCATGGCCTTTAGATTTAACATATTCAGGGAACTGGTTTTTTGCCCGTTCGCCGTCAATCACGCCGTCAATAATAACATGTACCACATGGATGCCTTCCGGCGAGAATTCCCTTGCCATGCCTTGGGCCAACGCCCTTAAACCGGCTTTCGCAGAAGCAAATGCGGTAAACGGCGGTTTTGCCCTGAGTGACGCAGTCGCTCCGGTAAAAATCAGCGTCCCTTTTTTCTGCTTTTTCATGGCCTTAACCGCTTCCTTGCCGAAGAAAAAAGCACCCAGGCAATTCAACTTCCAAAGCGTATAAAAGGCTTTGCTGTCCATCTCCAGTAAAGGTGCCGGTATATTGCTGTCGACATTGTAGACGGCAATATCAACACTGTAACCATCATCTAAAGCCATTCTAAATAAGTTGGCAACATCGCGCTCAACCGTTGCATCGGCAAGCACTATGCTGGCTGATCCGCCCTTTTGCCTGATTTTTTCCGCTACCCGTTGAAGTTTGTCTTCACTTCGACCGGCCATATAAACATGTAAACCTTGGGCTGAAAAATATTTAGCCAGTGTAGCACCCAAGCCCTGTTCCGGGCCTACCCCGACAATGACGGCTGAACATTTTTTCTCCATGCTTAATTTTCCAGTTTTAACTTCATTTAAAGGAATGAGTTTTTATTTTCTGCCAAATATCAGAGAGAAATTATTGGCAGGCATATTAATCTGCTCCTTCAATTCCAAGCCGTGATTTGCAGCCGCCTTTTTCAAATCGGCTATGTCTTTTAGACCCCACTCAGATACACCGGCAGAACTCAACGTTTCATGAAACTCTTTATTGGAATCGGTAGTGAACGCACCTTCCACCTGGAACGGACCGTAAATCAGCAAGAAACCGTCATCATCCAGTAAATTTGCAGCGCATTGCATCATGCCGTCAGCAATTGAAATAGGCGCAACCTGAAATATATTGATACAAAAAATTGCAGCAAATGAAACTGGTGTGCCCGCATTAAACCAAGTGTCAGGATTGGTTAAATCCAGATGAATGG
>DATBQC010000739.1:0-9032 GCA_036561065.1 Methylobacter sp.
CCATCCATGCCGGTGCCGACTGAGGGTTTTTGCTAATCAAGGTGGTTATAGACTTGAAGAGATGGTGGTTACTATGAAACGAAACAAGATAATTGAGACCCTCAGTCAGGGCAAATTAATAGAGCATAAGCAGCGTGTTGCTTTTCATGAAGCAGGGCACGCGGCGGGCATTTATTTAAACAACAAAGCCAGACAACTGCCGCCGGTTTTTTTTAAGATTATTTTTAAAGAGATGGGCGGCGTGACAGCTGCCGATATCATGGCGTACCAAACAACCCATGACGATTGCATCGCACGAGTGGAAGGCGGGCGGCTAATTGAATTATTGCCGCCGTCTATCGATAGCCTAGTGCAGGAATTAACGGAACAGAACGACGCCATGGTGAAATTGGTAGAGGATTACAAGATAGCCTTTGAAGCGGATATTATTAACCTGCTGATCGGGCCGCTGGCCGAAGCCAAGCATGTCGCTGCGACCGACGATGAACTGTTTAATCGTCAGTTAGTCAACCTGAAAGCATTAAAGAATTATGGCGGCAGTTCCGATCTCGCTTTGGCCAATGAATATTTACACAGTTACTCTGCCGATAAACAACTGCAAGATGAAAAACTGGATGAGTTGTTTACCTTCGCATTTGACTTTGTCAATAATGATGCGAACTGGGCGGCCATCAACCAATTGGCCGGTTATATTTTGAGTAGCAGTAAGAATATTATTGAGTGTGACGATATCGTTTCAGTCCTCGATCAGTCGGTAGAGCATTTCCATAACCGAAGAATCAAACCAAGGGATCACCTTTATGGATGAGTCCAAGCACGGGATTATTAAAGCTGTGCTCACGTTGCTGGGCAGTGTCTTCGCGTATCTGAAAAATTTATTGACGGCGGGTTTCGGTTTTCTATCCAAACAGGAGCCGAAGCGGGAGCTTAATAAACCGACGGAGACGGATAAAAAACCGACCGACTCCAGATGGGGAAAAATCATTTTCTTTGGGCTGCTGTTAATCTTGATGCTGACTTTTATCCATAGCGTTGAAGAAGTACAGCGCGACGAAATCCCCTACAGCCAGTTTATTAAGTTGGTCAAAGAGGCGAAAATTGACAAGGCGGTGGTCACCGAGCGCTTAATTACCGGCGTTATCAAGTCTGACGATCCGACAAAGCCTGCCAAAAACTTCATGACGGTTCCGTTGTGGCAAAATGATCTTGCGCAAATGCTGGAGCAGAACAAAGTCGATTTTGTGGTCAGAAGCGGCGACAATTGGCTAAGCAATCTTTTTTTCAACTGGATCATCCCGATGTTGATCCTGGTGGTTATCTGGTCGTGGGTTATGCGCCGCACTGCGGCCGGTGCGCAGTCTTTTCTTAATTTGGGCGACAAAATCCACATCCATCAGGACACTCAAGCCAAGATCACTTTTAATGATGTGGCCGGCGCAGACAGCGCCAAACAGGAACTTAACGAGTCCATCGATTTTCTAAAAAAACCGGAAAAATTCCAAAGATTAGGCGGACGCATGCCCAAAGGGGTGTTGTTGGTCGGACCGCCAGGAACCGGAAAAACCCTGTTGGCGCGTGCTGTATCCGGGGAAGCGCAGGTACCGTTCTTTAACATCAGCGGATCTGAATTTATCGAGCTGTTTGTCGGCGTGGGAGCCGCCCGAGTGCGTGAGTTGTTTGAGCAAGCGCGGAACCAGGCGCCCTGTATCATATTCATCGACGAGCTCGATGCCATAGGCCGCACCCGTGGCGGCCCGGTCATGATCGGCGGACATGACGAGCGCGAACAGACTCTGAACCAGCTGCTGACCGAAATGGACGGCTTCGATACTTCGGTCGGCGTGGTGGTGATGGCGGCAACCAATCGCCCCGAAGTGCTGGATAAAGCGCTGCTGCGATCCGGGCGTTTCGATCGCCAGATTGTCGTCGATAAGCCGGATTTGCAAGACCGTATTGAAATACTTAAATTGCACACCAAAGCGCTGACCTTGGCTGAAAATATCGACCTGTCAATCATTGCCAGACGTACGCCGGGACTGGTCGGCGCAGACCTTGCCAACATCGCCAATGAAGCGGCGATTATGGCGACGCGGGTTGGCCACGATAAAGTCGAGAAAGAAGACTTCGAGGCGGCTATCGACCGGATATTGGCCGGGCCGGAAAAAAAGAACCGGGTTCTAAATCCCGAGGAAAAACGCCGGGTGGCTTTCCACGAAGCAGGGCACGCGATGGTCGCCGAGCATGTGCCGACCGGCCAGCCGGTGCATAAAATTTCCATCATTCCTCGCGGTGTGTCGGCATTGGGTTTTACCTTGCAATTGCCGGTAGAAGAAAAGTTCTTATCGACAGAAGATGAACTTAAAGACCAGCTGGCCATTTTGATGGGCGGACGTATGGCCGAGGAGATTGTATTGGGAACTATCTCAACCGGCGCCCAGAATGACCTGGAAAAAGCCAGCGAGATTGCCCGGAACATGGTCTGCAATCTGGGTATGAGCAAAAAAATGGGGCCGTTGACTTACGGCAAACGCCAGCAGCTCCAGTTTTTGGAAACAGAAGTTTCAGAGTATCGTAATTATTCCGATGAGACAGCTCGCCTGATTGATACCGAAATAATAGCGCTGGTCGAAGATGCTGAAACGCGCGCTCGTGAGATCATTACCGCAAACAGGGAGGCCTTGGAGAAACTGGCCGAGTTGTTGCAGGAAAAAGAAGTGATTAACCGGGATGAGATGTTGGCCTTGTTGGGAAGTTGAGAAGAGATTCATTGTCCCTCATTCCCATGCAGCGCGTGGGAATGAGGAAAAATGGAGTACAAGGCTGGCCTTGTACTAACCGCTCCATACTGCAAGGCCAGCCTTGCACTCCAGCCTCTGAAAATGCGCACCCCTTAACTTAAGGCAGTGACGCCTCCCGTATTTCCTTGCTTATCAAATAAATAATGTAATGCCCCACGGTAAATTAAATTGACTTTGCCCCGATAAAACACTATTAAATCAGCTGAACTTAAGATATTCATCTACCCGCCGCATCAATGCCGCGCAAACTCAGCATCCTCCCATGACTCAGAATAAAACCCCGTCAGCTCAGCCGGCAAATCAGCCTAAACAAAACAGAGGCTTCCCCGTTGTCGGTTTGGGCGCTTCCGCCGGGGGGCTGGAGGCTTTCGAACAGTTTTTCCGCCATGTTCCTGCCGATACCGGCATGGCCTTCGTTTTGGTGTCCCATCTCGACCCCAGCCACGGCAGTATTCTGACTGAAATCCTGCAACGCATCACGATCATGCCGGTGGTTGAAGCACAGGATCAGATGCAGGTTATGCCTAACTGCGTCTATGTTATTCCTCCCAACCGCGACATGACCATTTTTCACGGCGTATTGCAACTAAGCATACCGGAACAACCGCACGGGCAGCGCATGCCTATTGATGCGTTCCTGCGCTCTCTGGCTGAAGATCAGTCCGAAAAGGCCATCGGCATTATTCTGTCCGGTACCGGCACCGACGGTACGCTGGGATTGCGCGCCATTCTCGGTGCAGGCGGCATCACCCTGGCACAGGAGCCGACTACCGCCAAATTCGACGGTATGCCGCTCAGCGCCATTCAGGCAGGCTATGTCATTCATGTTTTGCCGGTGGATAAAATGCCGGAAGCGCTGGTGTCCGGCTTACGAACACTGATCCTCCCGTCCCCCGCGTCACCCACCGTTGCATTAAGCGGCATCAATCGTATCTTAATGCAAATACGCAATAACACCGGCCACGACTTTTCGCTCTACAAAAAAAGCACGATCACCCGCCGTATCCAGCGGCGCATGTCTCAGAACAACGTTGAGGACATAGAGGCCTATATCCGCTACATGAAGGATCATCCGGCCGAGATCACGTCATTGTTCAAGGAACTACTGATCAATGTCACCAACTTCTTTCGCGATCCGGATGCTTTCGCGGCGCTGAAGGAGGACATCCTGCCGCCGCTGCTTGCGGGCAAGCCGGATGATTATATTTTCCGCGTCTGGGTGGCAGGTTGCGCCACCGGCGAGGAGGCTTATTCCATCGCCATTGTGTTGCGCGAATTAATGGATGAAAACCACTACCCGTTTAAAGTGCAGCTTTACAGCACCGATCTTGCCGAGGACACCATTGGCATAGCCCGCGCCGGTTTTTATCCGCCCAACATTGCTCAGGATGTTACGCCGGGACGACTGCGCCGTTTCTTCATCAAGGAAGACGCGGGTTACCGGGTCAAGAAGGAAATTCGCGAGATGCTGGTGTTTGCCGTCCAGAATGTCATCAAGGATCCGCCGTTTACCAAGCTCGACCTGCTCAGCTGCCGCAACCTGATGATTTACCTGGAACCGGAACTGCAAAACCGCCTGATCCCGGCCTTTCACTACGCGCTCAAGCCGGGCGGTGTGCTGTTTTTGTCTCCGTCGGAGAGTATCGGTAATCATACCGAGCTGTTTACATCGCTCAACCGCAAGTGGAAGTTCTACCGCGCCACTCCTACCGCCGCCTCAACTAGAGTCATGTTGACCAGTAATTTGAACTGGGCTACAGAGCCTCCGCACAAGACGACGGAGGACATGATGAAAACTGCCAGGGAGACCAATTTGGCTGAACTGACCCGGCGCATGTTGGTTCAATTCTATGCGCCGGTTTCGGTGCTGTCGGATCTCAAAGGCAATATTCTCTACGTTTATGGAGATACCGGAAAATACCTGCGCCCTGCGCCTGGTCATGCCACCCTCAACATGATCGATATGGCGCGTGAAGGCCTGCAATTGGAGCTGCGCGCGGCCATACAGGCCGCCAATCAGGGTACACAGGCTCTAAGTCGGGAGCTGTCGGTCAAGACCAACGGCGATTTCCATCCTGTGCAACTTAGCATTAGAATCCTGACCAATCCGAATGACCAGAAAAATCTGCTGTTGACCAGTTTTGAGGAACTAACGCACCCGGTAACAGAAAAACCGTCGCGCAAGCGTAGCTCCAAGCCGGATGAACTGCGCCATATCAAGGAGCTGGAGTATGAGCTGGCCTACACCAAGGAGAATCTTCAGGCCACCATTGAGGAACAGTATGCATCCAACGAGGAGCTAAAATGTACCAACGAAGAGATGCAATCCACCAATGAAGAACTGCAATCCACTAACGAAGAGCTGGAGACCTCCAAAGAAGAACTGCAATCGATCAACGAAGAACTGGTCACCGTAAACTCCGAATTACAGGCCAAAATTGTGCAGTTGGCGGACATGCAAAACGACATGAAGAACCTGCTCGACAACATTCAGGTCGGTACCATTTTCCTCGATCAACACTTGATCATTCGGCGTTTCACCCGCGATGCGACAAGAATCTATCGGCTGGTTGCTTCGGATGTGGGCCGTGCATTGGGCGACATCAAATCCGAATTGGAGGGAGACGACCTTCTGGAGGTCGCCCATACCGTGCTCGACAATCTGGTGCCTATTGAGCGTGAAGTAAAGACCTTGGACGGCATCTGGTATCTGGCGCGAGTCCAGCCCTACCGGACACTGGAAAATATGATCGACGGCGTGGTAATGACCTTCACCAACATTACTGAGCACACCAGGGCTGTAGCGATACAGGAAGCTAGGCTGTTGGCCGAAGGCATCGTCAACACGGTGCGCGAACCGCTGATTGTGCTCAATGCTGAATTGATAGTCATCACTGCCAGCCGATCGTTTTACCAATACTTTCAGGTGACGGCAGAACAAACTGTGGGGCGCCCGATCTACGAGCTGGGCGACGGCCAATGGAACCCCCCCGCTTTACGCAAGCTTCTGGAGGACGTTCTGCCGCACGACCAGGCTTTTGAGAACTATCTGGTAGAGCATGATTTTCCCATCATCGGTCACCGAAAAATACTGCTCAACGCCCGCGGCATTATCGGCCAGACCGGCGAACCGCAATTGATTTTGTTGGCTATGGATAATGCTACTGACAGGGCGTAGGCGGTATTTATCGCCCCAATACGTTGAACAGGGATCGAAGCCATTTTTAACACATAAATTTTTCGGGAGTCGTCATACCGGGATGTGGGTCGAACGCGATGTTTTAATTAGCACCGTCATACTGGCAGAGTTGTGCATAACACATGTGCCGAAGTGCGGGAACGATGTAAGACACTCAGCGGACCATCAGTCTCATCCGCTAGGTAATAGCACATATTGATTGAAGACTTTGAACTCCCTATTCTACAGGCACCTGTATACCACCTAACGAACTACCTTAAATAATAGTAAGGAGTTTACGTGCCTAACGAACCAACTAATCCGGATCAACAATCTACGCTACGCTCTGAGGCCGAGAAACGGCTTGCCCACACCCCGGCACCGCCATCGCCTTCTGTGGAAGAGCTGCTGTACGAACTGCGGGTGCACGAGATAGAGTTGGAGATGCAAAACGAAGAGTTGCATCGCACCCGTGCCGCGCTGGAAGAATCCCATAATCGCTATCTTAATCTTTATGAATTCGCTCCTGTCGGTTACTTCAGCCTCACACCCGAGAGTGAGATTATCGAGACCAATCTCACCGCTGCCGCGCTGCTTGGGGTCGAGCGCGATCAACTGGTAAACCGTCATTTCACCAGTTGGGTCGCGCCCGAAGACTGTGATCGCTGGTATCTTCTGATCAAAAGCGTATTACAGAACGAAGGAGAGCGGAAGAACTTCGAACTGAGGCTCAAACGAGGCGACAGTTACTTCCATGGCCGACTGGACTGTCTGCCGATAATGGCCGACGATCAAACTACGACTCTACGCATTACTCTCACCGACATCACCGAAAACAAGCGTGCCGAAGAGGAGTTGCGCATTGCCGCCGTCGCCTTTGAGGCTCAGGAAGGCATCATGATCACTAATGCCGACAGGGTGATTTTGCGGGTCAACCGGGCCTTTTCCGACATCACCGGTTACAGCGTCGAAGAACTCATCGGTCAAACCCCCCAAATATTCAAATCGGGGCGTCAGAAAGCGGCTTTTTACGCTGAGATGTGGGAATGCATTAACCGCACCGGATCCTGGCACGGCGAAATCTGGGATCGACGCAAAAATGGCGATATCTATCCCAAATGGGTGACCATTACCGCAGTGAAGGATAAAGATGGGGTCGTCACCCATTATGTCGGCTTACATACCGACATATCCGAACGCAAGGCAACGGAAGAAGAAATCAAGCAATTGGCCTACTATGATCCACTGACTGCATTGCCTAATCGGAGATTGATGCTGGACAGGTTGCAACAAGCGTTGGCGGCCAGTGCGCGTAGCGAGAAATACGGCGCACTGCTATTCATCGACTTGGATAACTTTAAGGCTCTTAATGACAATCTGGGGCACGATATGGGAGACATATTGTTACAACAGGCGGCACAGCGGCTTATTGCCTGCGTAAGGGAAGGCGACACCGTTTCTCGTCAGGGCGGCGACGAATTTGTCATCATGCTGGAAGAGCTGAGTGAGGATAGTGATGAAGCCGCTGCCAAGGCTAAAACCATCGGCGAGAAAATTATTGCTTCACTGAACCAGGCCTACCAGCTTACCTGCCATGAGTACCAAAATACCCCGAGTATCGGCATCACGCTGTTCGTTAATCACCAGTACACGGTTAGAGCACTGCTGAAGCGGGCGGATATTGCTATGTATGAGGCTAAGGCCGCAGGCCGCAACACCCTGCGTTTCTTCGATCAGGACATGCAAAAAGCGGTTATGGCGCGCGCAGCTCTGGAAACTGACCTGCGCAGTGCGCTGGCGAAAGATCAGTTTGAGCTTTATTTTCAGCGGCAGGCGCGCCACGACGGCCAAGTGATTGGCGCTGAAGCGCTGTTGCGTTGGGAACATCCTGAACGCGGTCTGGTTTTACCGCTTGAATTCATTTCGCTGGCTGAAGAAATCGGGCTGATAGTACCCATTGGGCAATGGGTGTTGGAAAACGCCTGCGCCCAGCTTAAACGCTGGGAAGGTCATGCACAAACCCGGCATTTGCAGCTTGCCGTTAACGTCAGTCCGCGTCAGTTCCATCAACCCGATTTTACCGAGCAAGTGTGTACGATGCTGAAAAAAGCCGCTATCAACGGGAATCGACTCAAACTCGAATTCACCGAAAGTCTGGTGTTCGAGGACATTGACGACACCATCGCTAAAATGGAGATACTTAAAAAAATCAGCGTAAGTTTCTCTATGGATGATTTCGGCACCGGTTATTCATCGCTGGCTTACCTGACGCAACTGCCGCTTGATCAACTCAAGATCGATCAGTCATTCATTCACAACCTCGGTATGAAATCGACCGATGCAGTGATTGTGCAAACCATCATTGGCATGGCCAAGAATTTGGGCATGGAAGTCATAGCCGAGGGCGTAGAAACGGAAGAGCAGCGCGTATTTCTGGAGCAGCACAGCTGTCCGCTCTATCAGGGTTTTTTGTTCAGTAAGCCGGTGCCGCTGGCGGAGTTTGAGCGTTCACTGGGGATTTGAAGTTATACGCATCAATCCTGATATTTCTCATATATAAAAATATAAAAGCGGTCACCACGAAGACACGAAGGGCACGAAGCTGTATTTCTTCGCGCCCTTCGTGTCTTTGTGGTGAATAATAATTTTTTAGCAGGTTTGCAATATTCTAAGCTCAGCTTGATTTAAAGCTGTGTGCGATAGGCAAAGTAGTTGCTGCGCTAAAATATGAATGGGATAAGCCGATGGCGGGCTTTTAGCATGTATTCGCAATAAAGAGGATCCAGGGCAAGATGTTTTTCCTCTCGGAATATTCTTAGGCAAAGGAAGCCCATCGCTATCAGATAAATAAAGGCATTCGATGGCGTGGTGTTGGTCAACACATAGCCAAGGAATACCAGGCAATAACTGGCATAGAGCGGGTGACGCACGATGCGGTACATCCAGCCGGTTTTGATTTCCCGATTTGCCGCGACCAGTGCAAAACTGCGGTTAAGGGAAATGATGCTCAATATCTGAAAAACTACGCCGACAATAATTACAATCTTTGCCTCGGG
>DATBQC010000740.1:0-11446 GCA_036561065.1 Methylobacter sp.
GGCGAAAGACTGGACTGGACTTCCTGGCCTAACGCGCCAGTTTTGATCCGCTCAATAAAGTCCGTAACCACCGGCAAAGCGACATCCGCCTCAAGCAAGGCCATGCGCACTTCACGCAGCGTTTCCTGAATGTTGCTTTCAGTCAGACGACCCTGACCCTTAATTTTTTTAAGCGTACTACCTAATCGATCGGTTAAATTATCAAACATATCAGTGTCTTTATTAAATCTTAAGGAAACCACTCGCTAACACAAATGCGCTAGGACTATTTAGCGGGATATATTAACATAGCCATCAAGGCCTTTGCATTAAACTCAAGGTAATTTGTGGCGCACCAAGGATGCAACTTGCCGCACCCTACAAAACATCTAGTCAGACAACAAGCCCGCACCTGACAGTGGTGCTATCTATATGATCGCAAACCCATATAAACAACGCTTATAAACAACGCTAATGAACGCTACATTCGCCGCTCTTTCAATCTGCACTTATCTGGCAAGCAGCCTGCTTATTGTCCGCGATATCCACCAGAACAAAAGGCATCGCACCCCGCTTTATCTGGCATGGACAGCAGTAGCTGCGCACATTGCATACACCGCCGCCGCTTTCTGGCAAAGCGAAAACTTTAACTTCAGCTTTATCAGCACCGCAACCCTGGTTTCACTGATTGTCGCCCTGCTGCTATTGATAGCGACACTGACCAAGCCTGTCGAAAAACTGGGCATCGTGATATTTCCGATTGCCGCAACCATGCTGACTCTGGAGCTGAACCTGCCCGATAAACCCCATCTGCTGCACACCCACAACTGGCAAATGAGCGTTCACATCTTAACCTCGATTATCGCGTTCAGCCTGCTAAACATCGCCGCTCTGCAAGCCGTTTTACTCGCCATTCAAGATCAGCAACTTAAAAGCCATCCGCCCAAACGCTTCATCCAGTCATTGCCGTCCTTGCAAACCATGGAATCCCTGTTGTTCCAAATGCTCGGCACCGGGCTTTTCTTCCTGACCATCTCATTAGTCAGCGGCTTTATATTTATTGAAGACTTATTTGCCCAGCATTTAGCGCACAAGACCGTCTTATCCATTATCGCCTGGATCATTTTTTCCAGCTTACTAATAGGCAGATTACGTTATGGATGGCGAGGAAGAACCGCCGTCCGCTGGACTTTGACTGGCTTTATCTTGCTGCTGCTGGCTTACTTTGGCAGCAAGCTGGTGCTGGAAATCATCTTACACAGATAGTTAAAACAGCAGCGCTCTTCAGTTAAACGACTATTGGCCGATCACTTAAATATCGCCCCATTACCAAACCCATGCCGGTTCCAATTCAATAACTATGCTGGAAACCTCTGAAAACACACTGGATCCGTCCGATTGGGATGCCTTTCGCTTGCAAGGCCATCGCATGCTGGACGACATGATCGACTATCTTGAACGCCAGCGCGATAAAGCAGTCTGGCAACCGATGCCCGAGGAAGTGCGACATTCATTCCGCCAAGCATTGGACGACGGACAACATGATCTAGCGCAAGCACATGAACTATTCATGAAAGATGTGCTTCCCTATGCCTTAGGCAACGTCCATCCCGGCTTTATGGGCTGGGTTCATGGCGGCGGAACCCCGGTCGGCATGCTGGCGGAAATGCTGGCAGCAGGGCTTAACGCCAATCTGGGCGGCCGCGACCAAGCTCCCATCGAAATCGAACGTCAGGTCGTACAGTGGACACGGGAATTGTTTAACTTCCCGGATACCGCCAGCGGCCTGTTTGTGACCGGCACCTCAATGGCCAATCTGCTTGGAATATTGATTGCGCGCACAGCACGCTTAGGCACCGATGTTCGCCATAAGGGCCTTACCGCCAACAGCCGTCAATTGGTTGCCTATACCTCGGCCGGCGCGCATATCAGCATTGTCCAGGCCATGGATATTGCCGGTTTCGGTAGCGATGCGCTACGCATGATACCTGTCGATGACCAGCACCAAATAGATATAACGGCACTTGAACTTGCCATTACCGAGGATATGAAAGCCGGCATGACGCCGTTTTTCATTGCCGGAACGGTGGGTAGCGTCGGCGTCGGCGCCATCGACAATCTTCAGGCTATTGCCCAACTTTGCGAACGAGAAAACATCTGGTTCCACGTCGACGGCGCTTACGGCGCACTGGCTATGCTTGCGCCGGATATTGCGCCGCGCCTGCAAGGCATCGAGCGCGCCGATTCGATCGCCTTTGATTTCCATAAATGGGGACAAGTCCCCTATGACGCCGGATTCATTTTAGTGCGTGACGGCGAGCTGCATCAAAGCACATTTGCCTCGCCCGCCGCTTACCTGAAGCGTGAATCCCGCGGCATGGCGGCCGGTTCGCCGTGGCCGTGCGATTTCGGCCCGGATCTGTCGCGCGGATTCAGGGCGCTCAAAACCTGGTTCACCATAAAAGTGTACGGCGCAGAAAAATTAGGCCGGGTTATTTCAAACACCTGCGCCCTGGCCCAGCACATGAAGCAGCGTATCGAAGCCGAACCACAGCTGGAACTGCTCGCGCCCGTTGCGCTGAATATCGTCTGCTTCCGTTATCGTAGCGCCGATGCCAACCGGGTCAATGCAGACCTGGTGGTCGCACTGCAAGAATCCGGCATTGCCGCGCCGTCAACGACAACCCTCAACGGACAGTTAGCCATTCGAGCCGCCATCGTCAATCATCGCACCACCGTAAGCGACATAGACGCCTTAATCGATGCTACGCTCGCACTGGGCGAGATAGCCGCTCGCCGCGCCTGTTCCTGACGGGCTTGCTGCATATACATCATCCTTGGCGATAAAAAATGCCCAACCTTAGGAAACACAATGCAAACCAATGAACTTAGCGAACCGTTGATCGGCTTGGCGAAACTGATGCGAATGGCCTACTCCGGCTGCGATCTTGCCCCTTTGGGCACGCAATTAATCGAACGCGCCGAAACCGATACCAGCGGTCATGCCCTGATGGATTTATCTACGGTTTTGCAGCTCCGGGGTAATCGCGACTTAGCCTTGACCATGCAAGCCCAAGCCATCGAAACTCGGCAAATATATTCCCCGCCCACGGCGACCGGCCCGGTTAATATCCGCCTGCTTGCGATCATGGGCGCGGGTGATTTGATGGCTAATACGCCTGTGGAATTCCTGCTGGAAGACTCCGATGCCGCCCTCAATATAGTCTATGTTACCCAGAACTTGCCTTTGCCGGCCAATCTCCCGGATCACGACGTGCTGTTCGTTGCCGTTGCTCAATCCGACCAGAATATGCCGCTATTAAAACAGATTGATGCCGCAATAGCCTCATGGCCGCGTCCGGTGCTGAACCGGCCGGATCGTATTGCATTGATGTCGCGCAACGAGGCTTGCGCATTGTTAAAATCCGCTCCCGGAGTGGAAATGCCAATCACAGTGCGCATCGCCCGGCAACCTCTGGAACAAGTCGCCGATGGACAGCTGCCGTTGACCGATATTCTGGCAGACGGCGCATTCCCAATCATTATCCGCCCCGTCGATTCCCACGCCGGGAAAGACTTGGACAAGTTAGAGAATGCGGCTGCGCTGGTTGACTATCTGCAAAGCATGCCCAATAGCGAATTTTATATATCCCGTTTTGTCGACTATCGCGGACAGGACGGCTTGTTCCGAAAATATCGCATCGTGCTAATTGATGGCAAACCCTTTGTTTGTCATGTCGGCATATCCACTCACTGGATGATCCACTATTTAAATGCAGGCATGACCGAAAGCGCCGAAAAACGCGCCGAAGAAGAGCGCTTTATGCTCGATTTCGACAGCGATTTTGCCAGTAAACACGCCGAAGCCTTTCGCTCCATCAACGAACGGGTCGGACTGGACTACCTGGGCATTGATTGCGGCGAAACTAGTGACGGCGAGCTGCTGATTTTCGAAATTGACAGCTGCATGATTATCCACGCCATCGATCCGGTCGATATTTTTCCGTACAAACAACCGCAAATGAACAAAGTGTTCAGCGCCTTTCGCCAGATGCTGCTGGACGCAATGCAACGCAGCCTTCTTTAAATATTGTGGAAAACCAATCCCAAGCTCCCGACGGCCTGCCATCCGCCGAGCGGCTCCTGATTGCAGGCGGCGATGCCCGCCTCGCGCTCGATCCACTCAGCGGACTGAACAAGTACGGATGCCGACCTTTTCCCGATCCTCAGTTGCTGGCATTCGGCTCCTCTACGGCTTCAGTCATTTCCACAGAAGGATTCGCCGTTGCCAACCAACTGCGCCAAAAACTGCTGCCAGCCATCAGCACCAAGTCGCCTTCAACTGTCTATGCCCTGGAAATGCAGCGGATTCGTCTCGAATGGCTAGAGTTGTGCGAACTCTCCGACGTCACCGGGTTAGAGCTTATATTCGCCCCATCGGGTATCGACATCCATGCCATTGCAGCTCAATATACGGCTAGCGGAGCATCCGCGCCACCGCTGATAATCATGGTTGAAGCCAATGAAACAGGAAGCGGAGTGGCCTCCGCCTTAAACGGAACTTCCGTCAGCGGCAATCAAAGTGTTGAAGTTGCGCAAGTATCCATCCGACTCGACGACGGAACACCCAGACCTTTAGCCGCAATCAATGCCGAAGTGGAAATCCTGGTAAGTAAAGCTGCTGCCTCAGATCGACGCGTCCTGCTGATTCTTGTCGATCAGTCCAAAACCGGACTAATTGCACCGAGCCCGGCCTGCGCCATCGAGCTGCACCGTCGTTTTCCCGATAACGTTGATGTACTGGTCGATGCCTGCCAGTTTCGTATTGCGATGCCGACTTTGCGCGCCTATCTGGAACAGGGATTTATGGTCGCGCTGACCGGATCGAAATTCCTTACCGCCCCGTCATTCTCCGCCGCATTACTGCTTCCATCAACCGTAGCGGAACGCTTACAAAAACGCGCATTTCCCCGCGGCTTGTTGGCTTGTTCATCTAGAGCCAATTGGCCGACCGCCTGGATCGGTGCCGACCGCCTGGACCGTACCTCCAATTTCGGGTTGCTGCTGCGCTGTGAAGTAGCCTTGGAAGAACTGCGCCGCTTTCGCGCCGTGCCGCAAACCGCCGCAATAGACTTTCTGCAAACCTTTGCAAAAGCAATCCGACAGCGCCTGACCTCCGACCCCCACTTCGAGCTATTACCCGTACCTCAACTTGACCGCCGCCCGTTAATAGCGGCAAATAGCTGGGATCATCTCCAGACCATCTTCCCTTTTCTGCTTTATGAGCCCCAGCCTGCCGGGCGGATACCATTAAGTCGAGAACAAACCCTGATCGTATATCGACAACTGCAAAGCAAGATTTGCACTCCGATATCTGGAATCCAAAACTCGCTTTGGTCGTCCACACATGAACTTGACCATCCCAACAGTGATATTGCCTCAATACGCTGCCAACTTGGACAGCCCGTTGCCTGCGGCACTCGTAACGGCATAACAGTAAGCGCCTTACGCTTATGCATCAGCTCACGACTGATTGCCGAAGCAACAGTTTGCGATGATAAAGGAAATACAATCATTAAAAATGCCCTTACAGCTTTAGACAAAACAGCGCGGCTAATCCAATAATGGCGATAAAATAGCCATCACATAACACTATAGACACCGTAATCCAATGGTTTTCAAACGCTTTTGATGCTCTCCCAGTTATTTACGTTTATGCTACACTGTACTCCATAAATCCACTAAAACGAGCAAGTAATGGCGACAATTACCGTTGATACTCTTAAAAATGTGCCATAAAAAACCGCCCTTACGAAACCCCGTTTTTTGTGTTGCACCTAATTTATAGATTTCGCGCAGTTCCAATTTTTGCTTGAGAATACGGGCTGCGTAGCCGCAGCTTCGCCAATACAGCGGTCGAGAACAGAACAAACTCATGTCTAAATCCAAAATTAAAAAGCCTTTCAAACCAAACAAAACTTCCGAACAAACAATTTTGGATAGCCCCAATTCTCAAGAAAAAGCAGCAATGACAGCCTTGCTGAATGATGGTCGAATAACTGAATTGGAAGCACTTCTCAAAACGTGGACGAAGCGCTTTCCCAACTATGTACTTGGTTGGCAGGCACTTGCAGCGTTACTTAACCAGCAAAAACGAAGTGCAACAGAACTACTACCCCTCCGACAAAAAATAGTGGAACTGCTCCCGGAGGATGCCGAGGTTCATCTTTATCTGGGCACTACTCTGCGAGATCTCGGGCAACTTGATGACGCAACGGTAATCTATCGCCTAGCTATTAAGATCAAGCCGAATTCAGTTGAAGCGCATTGCAACTTGGGCATTACGCTTTGTGATCTTGGACAGCTAAATGAGGCCGAGGTTATTTGCCGACGGGCGTTGGAGATCAATCCGAATTTTGCAGAAGCGCATAGCAACTTGGGCGTCACGCTCCATGCTATGGGTCGACTGAATGAGGCCGAAGTCTGTTATAAACGAACCTTAGAAATCAAGCCTGACTCAGCCGAAACACTTAATAACCTGGGTTACCTGCTTCATGATCTGGGTCGGCAGGATGAGGCGGAAGCCAGTTTCCGGGAAGCATTGAGAGTTAATCCGAATTATGCCCCTGCTTACAATAATTTGGGCTGTTTCTTGCAAAATCGGGGGCAACTTGATGACGCAGTGGCGCTTTTTCGCCAATTGCTACAAATCCAGCCCGATAACGTCACGGTGCACAGCAGCTTGATCTTTGATCTGGATCTGATGATGGGGCAGGATGCAGCTTCTTTACTGGAAGAACGCTTGCGATGGGATGTAGCGCATGCTGCCCATTTGCATCAACACCAGACCCATACCAATGTTACCGATCCAGAGCATCGCATATGCATTGGTTATGTCTCCGCCGACTTCCATAATCATTCCGCACCAAAAGTCTTTGGCGGCATGCTGACCTGTTATGACCGATCGCAGTTCGATGTCTATGTCTACTCCAACTTCAAGGGCAAGAGCGATGAGATTACCGAACTGTTCAAGCAAAACGTGACGACGTGGCGAGACATCGCCGGCTTATCGGATGATGCGGTAGCAAAGATAATTACAGAGGATCAAATTGATATTCTGGTTGATTTGTCCGGACACTCTGCGGGCAACCGCCTGCTGGTTTTTGCGCGCAAGCCGGCGCCGATCCAGATTACCGCTTGGGGCTATGCAACAGGCACCGGGATGCGGGCAATGGACGTGTTTTTTACAGACCCGGTAATGGTGCCGCCGGAGGACAAGCAATATTTTACCGAACAGGTCAGGTATCTGCCGAGTGTGGTGGGCGCGTTCTTTTTCGAGCCCTTTCCTGACGTGAATGAACTGCCCGCCTTATCGGACGGTATCATCACCTTCGGCTCCTTCAACCGCATGGCCAAGATGTCGGATAAGGTCTATCGTACCTGGGCAGAAGTGTTGCTGGCGGTTCCCCGAAGCAGACTGATTCTAAAGACCGCAGAATTAGATGATGCAAAAATCAGTGAACGAATTATCGGCTATTTTACTAACGCCGGAGTGACGACCGACCGCATCACACTACTAGGCAAGACCTCATGGCATGAGCATATGCAAGCTTACCAACAAATCGACATTGCTCTGGACCCGTTTCCTCATGGCGGAGGGGTAACAGCACTGGAAGGCCTGATGATGGGCGTCCCGATCATCACTTTGAACTGGCCGACTGTGGCCGGCAAGTTGTCGGCGTCGATTATGACAACCATGGGACTGCCCGATTGGATTGCAAAAAACCAAGAACACTATGTCGAACTTGCCACTCAAAAGGCACACGACTTCAAGTCCTTGGCATTGCTACGCCGACAACTGCGCGGCATTTTCACTACCTCCATACTCGGCGATCAAGCCGCTTATGCGCGGGCAGTAGAACAGGAATACCGCCAGCTATGGCAAGAATGGTGCTCGTCCGTCAAAAAGCCCACCCCTCAGCATCTCGATGCCCCGGCAACCCAGCAGATCGAGCAGAACACAAAAGTGCCGCCCTCCGTACAGAAACCAACTACGAAAAAGCCGCCTAAAGATGCCGAAACGCATTTCCAACTAGGCAACACCCTGCTAGAACGCGGACAACCCGATGCCGCGGTAGGGCACTATCGCCGGGCGCTGGAATTTAAGCAGGATTGCGCCGAAGTCTACTGCAACTTAGGCAATGCTTTATCGAAACTTGGGCAACTTGATGACGCAATGCTGAACTATCAGCGGGCGCTGCAAATCAGTCCTGATAACGCCGAGACATATTTCAATCTAGCCATTATTCTCAAAATAACGGGCCGACCAGATGAAGCCGAGACCACCTATCGGCGGGCTCTGGAGATCAAACCTAATTTTCCTGAGGCGCATAATAATCTGGCTTACACCCTCAGAGATATGGGGCGACCGGACGAGGCCGAGACCAGTTGCCGACGAGCACTGGAATTCAAGCCGGATTTTGCTCCGGCGCATTATAACCTGGGCATTATTCTCTCTGATCTAGGACGGCTAGATGAAGCCGAGGCCAGTTGCCGACGGGCACTGGAAAACAAGCAAAATTTTGCAGAAGCATATTGCAGCTTAGGCTCTATTCTTCGTGATCAACATCGGCTGGATGAGGCCATCATTTGCTACCAAACAGCGCTGAATATCAAACCTGATTACGCCGACGCACATAGCAATCTGGGCGTCGGTCTCCGCGACCTGGGCCAGCTCAATGAGTCCGAGGCCAGTTGCCGCCGAGCGCTGGAGATTAATCCTGATTCCGCTGGAGCATTTTCCAATCTGGGCGCGACTCTCCGTGACCTGGGTCAACTCAATGAGGCAGAAGCATGCTGCCGACGGGCGCTGGAGATCAATCCTAATTTCGCTCCGGCGCATTACAATCTGGGCGTAACTATCAATAGTCTTGGCTGGCTGGAGGAGGCCGAGACCCATTACCGACGTGCGCTGGAAATCAAACCGGATTTCACTGACGCGCATAGTAACCTGATCTTTACTCTGGATCTGATGCCTGATAAAGATATTGCCTGTTTACAGGAGGAACGCTTACGCTGGGATCTAGCACACGCCGCCCATTTGCATCAACAGCAAGCCCACGCCAATATCCCCGATCCAGAACGCCGCATTCGAATTGGTTATGTCTCCGCAGACTTCCATAATCATTCCGCAACACGAGTTTTTGGCAGCATGTTGATCCGCTATGATCGATCTCAATTTGATGTCTTCGCTTACTCCAATTCTAAAGGCCAGGATGACGAGCTGACCGAACTGTTCAGGCAGAATGTCACGGCATGGCGAAACATTGTCAGCTTATCGGATGATGCGGTTGCGAAAATGATCAGGGAGGATCAGATTGATATTTTGGTTGATTTATCCGGACATACTGCGGGCAACCGCCTGCTGGTTTTTGCACGTAAACCTGCGCCGATCCAGATTACCGCTTGGGGCTATGCAACAGGCACCGGAATGCGGGCAATGGACGTGTTTTTTACCGATCCAGTCATGGTACCGCCTGAGGATAAACAATATTTTACCGAACAGGTCAGGTATCTGCCGAGTGTGGTGGGCGCGTTCTTTTTCGAGCCCTTTCCTGATGCGAATAAACTGCCCGCCTTATCGGACGGCATCATTACTTTCGGCTCGTTTAACCGTTTGGCGAAGGTGTCGGATAAGTCCTATCGCGCCTGGGCTGAGGTGTTGCTGGCAGTTCCCCGGAGCAGGCTGATTCTGAAGACCGCGGAATTGAATGATGCAACAGTCAGGGAACGAGTTATTGAGCATTTCACCCAAGCCGGAGTGGCGGCGGATCGCATCACACTACAGGGCAAAACGTCCTGGCATGAACACATGCAAGCCTACCAACAAATCGACATTGCGCTGGACCCGTTTCCGCATGGCGGAGGGGTGACGGCGCTGGAAGGCCTGATGATGGGTGTGCCGGTAATCACTTTATGCTGGCCGACTATGGCAGGCAGATTGTCGGCGTCGATTATGATAACAATGGGACTGCCCGATTGGATTGCAACAACCCCGGAACACTATGTCGAACTTGCAATTCAAAAGGCAAGCGACTTACAGTCATTGGCATTGCTACGCCGACAACTGCGCGGCATTTTCACCTCCTCAGTACTCGGCGATCAGGCCGCTTATGCGCTGGCGGTGGAACACGAATATCGCCAGCTATGGATAGAATGGTGTTCCTCTACCGAAAACTTTAGCCCTCAACAGATGACCAATCTGATCATCGAGCAAGATACAAAAGCGCTGCCTCCCGTACAGAAAGTAGCTATGGAACAGCCGCCTGAAGATGCCGAAACGCATTTCCAACTGGGCAATACCCTGCTGGAACGTGGACAAACCGATGCCGCAGTGACGCACTATCGCCAGGCACTGGAACTCAAGCAGGATTACGCCGAGGTCTACTGCAACTTGGGCAATGCCTTATCAAAACTTGGGCAACTCGATGAAGCAATGTTGAGCTATCAGCGGGCGCTGCAATTCCAACCGGATAACGCTGTGACGCATTTCAATCTGGCCATTATTCTCAAGGAAACAGGCCGACTGGATCAGGCCGAGACCAGCTACCGACGGGCGCTGGAGATCAAAGAAGCTTTTCCCGAAGCGCATAACAACCTAGCTTACACCCTTAAGGATATGGGCCGCCTAGATGAGGCCGAAGCCGGATTCCGGCGGGCGTTACAGCTTAAGCCGGATTACGCCGAGGCGCATTACAACTTAGGTCTTACCCTCTATAATCTGGGGCGGCTGAATGAGGTTGAGGCCTGCTACCGCCGGGCGTTACAGCTCAATCCTGATTATCCCGAAGCGTACAACAATCTGGGCAATGTTCTGCAAGATGTCGAGCAAATCGATGCCGCGCAAACAAGCTACCGCCGAGCCCTGGAGATTAAACCCGATTTCGCTGAGGCGCATAGCAACCTGATCTTTAGCCAGGATTTGACGGACACTGTGAATTTGCCCGAACTGCACAGAGAACGCAAAAAATGGGAAGAAACCCACGCGGCACCTTTATGGCAAGATGCTATCCACACCAATAACTGCTCTCCCTCCCGTCGCCTGCGCATTGGTTATGTCTCTGCCGACTTCAGGAAGCATTCTGCGCCCAAAGTCTTCGGCAGCATGCTGACCCGCTATGACCGATCTCAGTTTGATGTCTTCGCCTACTCCAATTCCAAGTGCAAGAGCGACGAGCATACCGAACTGTTCAGGCAAAACGTGACGGTTTGGCGAGACATCGTCAGCCTATCCGATGATGCAGCCGCAAAAATGATCCGGGAGGATCAGATTGACATTTTGGTTGACCTGTCAGGACACACTGCGGGCAACCGTCTGCTGGTTTTTGCGCGCAAACCTGCACCAATCCAGATTACCGCCTGGGGCTATGCAACGGGCACCGGGATGCGGGCAATGGATGTGTTTTTT
>DATBQC010000741.1:0-2765 GCA_036561065.1 Methylobacter sp.
AAGTAGAAGGTAAAATAATAGTTCCATACATTCACCGCTACACCTTGACCTTGTTGCTGCAAAGCCTCGAGGAATACTACCCCGCCATTATCAAGGGCGGGATGTCTCCGGAGGAAATTCAATTCAATAAAGATCGGTTCAATAAAGATAGCCAGTGTCGGGTAATTCTTGTACAAACCCGTGCCGGGAAATACGGTCACACTCTACTTGGAGGGTCAAGTAATCGAGACCGATGTAGTACGATGGTCTTCGCGGAAAATTCGTACTCGCTGGATGACCGAAGCCAAATTGAAGATCGAATGCACCGTCACGGGCAAACCGCAGACAGCTGTTTATACGTGGATTTGTGGGGCACCGATCTTGATCGCCGGATAACTCACGCTCTGCAGGCCAAAGAGAACATAGCACAGGCGGTTTTCCAATTCTTCAACCGGGACCGAGTAATTGTCTAATCCGCTGCATGTTGAGAATGTCCTGCATTCCTAGCTGATTGGCCAGTGGCGTAACAGATGGTTCAGCCTGAGTCCAAGGCATTTGGACATTCGACACAGTTTCTGGTGTCGGGCTGTATTTTTTGTTCATATCACCATATTCCTGAGTAGAAATGCCGGGGTATATCGGCCATGGTTCATTGCGTCTATCGGAGAAATCGGGGTTGACAGGATTGAATTGAGGGTATGGTTGGAATTTAGACATAATTTCAGGCTCTTTGGCATTGTTCGCCGTGCGAGCGTCGGCCAATATGCCCATCAACAGAGCCGATATGTCTCTATTGGCCATTAGTCTAGATAATCCTCTATTCCAGCCCCTGCTCCATAACCCAAACCTTGACCTAAAGTCCTAATTCGCTGAGGCGACATCGGTCCCTTGAATGGCTGCTTTTTGTACATTAACGCACGCAATTTGTCAACCGCTTCCTGCGTCGCCTTGGCAGAATCTACTGTTAGCAACTTGCCGCCGCCCAACGCTGAACCAGCAGCCAATATTCCCGCAGCAGGACCAGCGCCAACACCGACAGCCCCACCCAAACCACCGACAACCAATTTGTTCTTAGCGAAATCACCCAATGTCTCGGATATATTGGTTCCAGGGTCACCGTATACAATATCTTTCATGCGTTGTTGCTGTGTCGGAGTGAATCTGTTGCTGGCTTTACCTGTGATTGGGTCGATTACTTTGCTGTCCTTGCCGGTAAGCAATTTTTCAAAATTGGCTCTTTGAGCTTCTTGTCCAGCTTCGGCACCTTTTCGTTCTCCTGTGGATGCCGCCTTGGCTGCTGCGATATTTACATAATCAGTTGGAGTAGGAGTTCTACCAGTGGGAAGGACAGTCATACTATTCGATGGAGCCGCGTCATTAATACCTCGATACGACTTGACCCCGGTATTGACACCCTGCCCGACACCTTGAGCAACACCTTGTCCAACCGCGCCGCCGATTGAACCGGCTAGGATGCCCTCCGGAATATTATTCCCACCAGTAGCTGCGTTGACCCCGCCGTAGACGCCGCCCTCTAGACCAGCCGTCCCCGCGCCGACCAGCCCCCGGACCAGCGGACCGCCGCCGACCGCCGCGACGGCCCGTGGGACGCTGGACGGTAGCATCACAGCGCCCGCCCCGCGCGATATGGCGGTGCCAGTCGGTCCTAGTCTATCAGATGCTGCTTGTGTCTGCGCCGCTTGATTCCCGCCAGTAACGTAATCAAATCCTTTGTCGAACAGTCCCGCTGTAAGGCCATGTACTATATTTCGGAGCGGATCATTCAACATCATGTGAATTTTGTCAGGAATCGACGCATCAGAATACGCCTTTTTAGACGCATCGATGCGATCTTGCTCCATTTGATCTAGGACAGCTTTGTGACCTTCTTCCCAAGTGCCAGTGTCAGTGTCGTACGTTTTGCCATCCGGCATGGTGAATGTAAATCCCGGCATCAACTGCTCCTCTTGGTAACTTTAATCCCCGGACCAGCGGCACCCAATTCGAGCATTCGTTTTTCGAGCGCACCTTGGAATTTAGCCGGGTCCTTATTAAAGTTATCGTTGGCCAGCAATTCCATAGCTGCTTGTACTCGAATAAGGCTCTTTCTAGCTGTCGCGGGATCAGTTGCGGTGGATAGCGGGGCAATCACGGCTTGAAGCATCTTATCCTCAAAGTCCGAAACGTTACCCAAAGCACCGCCAGTGGGCGAAGCTGCCCGCATTTGGGCCAATGTATTGATAGTTATGTTAGAACCAATAGTCTTCAATGCGGCGTCGTATTTATCCCAAGGCATTCCGCCCGGTTGCAACCCGGCTGGAAGACTACGCGGGTAATTGGATCCAATGCCCACGACACCGGGGGTGTCGACATGTTTGAGAGCTTCTGCAACTTGTTGACCAACGTTGCTGGCTTGGAATACAGCTTGGACCTTAGCTTTAGCTGATTTATCGTCTCCTGCCTCAACCTTTTTCGCAGCCGCCGCTTGTTCTTGAGCCGCCGCAGACCCCGGAATTGGGTATACTTGCGGCTTACCTTCTGCGTCCACTTTTACCGTATTGTCTGGGTTGCGTAGATAGTCGTAACCAGCCTCAGGTTTCGGGAATACGGCACCAGAAGGACTGACACTGACAGTCGTAGTAGCGGCCCCCGGATGAACCATCTTGAGGAATGTCATCTCGTCTATCGGAGGCTTACCGCCAGCAACCATCGAAGCATTGAAATCATCGAATTGCCGCTTGGTATCGGTGGGCTTGATGCCAATGCCCTTACCGCCGATAATTTCA
>DATBQC010000742.1:0-2722 GCA_036561065.1 Methylobacter sp.
TTCGCTAATACGTTGATCCAGGAATCATATGGAATGCCGCAATCTGGAAAAGGCAACACGAATTCTCGCCAGTCTCTAAGCATCGCCGTCCCACATCCAGCGACGTATTGAAAATCAGAGCCGCACAGTCTCTCTATAAGATCGAGCTGCGTTACGCCCGATGAAGCTAATTTCTCATCAGTTATAGATATATTATTTATAATACATTTAATATCGCGGTTTTTTTCGAATTGCGATACTATCGTTTCAATCTTATTTGGAAACCAAACATCGTCCTGATCGCTCAATAATATGATATCTCCTTGGCAAGCGGACAAGGCACGCTCAAAATTTTTCGTATAACCTAATCTGCTTTTTGCTTCTATTAATTTTACGATAAATGGAGCATGGCGTGAAAATCGACGAACGATTGCGATCGTGTGATCTTGTGATCCATCATCAGATATAACAAGCTCTGACGGCAAGCACGTTTGCTTAACGAAACTTTCGAGCTGGCTCGATATATATGATTCGCCGTTATAGGTTGCCAATGCAATTGAAATATTTTTGATATTATTTTCTTTCATTTTTCGTGCTCTATTTATTTATAAAACTTTGTTAATTTACATTTGTAGGTCTCACCCTGAATGCAAATTGGAGATATTGTATATCGTTATTGAAACCAAATGATATAATCATAACTAATGACACAACTGTAGCTACTATATTTTCTCTAATTGATTTTGTGTTACGTATTGCACTGTTTATACCATAAAATATCTCTATATCAAATTGATGCGCAGATAGACATTTCAACAGACTATTTTCTGTAAAAAATCGCAAATGACTTTTATCAAGAATTCCTGAATCTGCATACTGCCACTCTTTATGAAATAGTATATTATATATATTATAATAATATCTTACGTTCGGGATCGATCCGATCAGCACGCCACCAGGAGCGATAAACTTCTTTATCTCTTCAAAGAAGTAATCATGATCATGCATATGCTCTATTACGTCATTGCAGATAACAATATCGAAATATTGCTCTGACAGTTCTGATTTTGCGATATCGAATGGAGCACAAATAACTTTGAACAGTCGCCGCGCTGCTTGTTCAGCTGCGTGAGCCGTTGGCTCGATGCCCCATATTTCTTCAGCGCCTTCGATGGAAGCAGCAAATATGCCCGCCCCGCAGCCAATCTCGAGAATCCTCCGCCGCCTCTCTGGAATGAGAGCAATTATTTCACCACGGCGCTGGAAAAAATAGTGGTCGTCCATCACGCCCTCTGAATTGCGGAGAACCAAAACGTCGAGCTGCTTACAAAGAACTTACAAAGCAAGCTCTAGCGCGAAACACGAACCGTTGAATTATAAAGGTAATATCTATTCGAAGAAAATATGCTATACAATCAACTATGCGCAATTTATGAAGCCTGTCCTTCGCGAGGATCCAGTAATACCCACTGACATGGTAGCGCAATATCGTTCTCGGGATATCGAAACATTCTTCTGCGCTTTCATACGCTTTAATCATAGCCTCAGAATGCAGAACGTAATATTCGGCGGAGCGCTGTTTCATTCGCTGCGTCCAAGAGCCGTCAGACAAGACCCTGTAGCACGCAGTGATGGCAGGTTGATATAGGGCCCGTCCAGTCGTCCGCACCGAGGCGACAATCAGGAACAGGTCTCCAACCGGCGCCGAGTCGAACCAGTCCGGCAGATCACGAATCGACCGCGCTCTAAACAAAAAGCTCGCCGTTTGGATCGATGTCCCCGTCCCCAATAGGTCCGCCAGGCTCAAGATTCGTTCGCAATCTCCGAGTCCAGCAGAGTATCCGAAACTTCCATCTGGATACGACATAAGGCCTCGCGTTAAACAGAAGTCGATCTCTGGATGTCGACGTAATCCGTTTACTTGAGTTGCGAGCTTGAATGCATCGACCCAGAAATCGTCTCCCTCGCAGAGGGCTATAAACTCTCCACAACAGCCGGTAATGCCACGCCGTAGGTTTTTCATCATGCCGACGTTTGTATCTCCGGTCACCACACGGACGACTTCTGGACTTAAGTCTGCAAATTTTTTGGATATAGAAAGGGTCTCATCTGTCGAACAATCCTCGGCAATAACGACCTCTATGGCGAAGTCTGTGACCTGAGATAATATGCTTTCGATCGCCTGTTGAATATAGCGTCCGTGATTATAGGCCAAAATCAGCACCGACACGATTGGGCGCGTTGCAAAATTCTTTGGTGCCCTAGCCTTCGTCATGTGGTGCTGTCTCCAGCAATAGCAAAAATCGCTTGTCGAAAAACGCTCGGTGTGACCGGACTGCGGATCCACCTCGCACAAGAAGAACGGCTACGTAAATCTGCCCTACGCTTTGTGCGAAAGGGAAGCCGGGCCGCCGCCCGCCAATGATCGCGCTCCAATCGAGGACGACATTAAAATCGAACCTCGCCACATTGCTCGTTCCGATTCATACTATTTTTCGGCAGATGCATACAATATCGTCTCCTCTTGATGGACTGAATGATGACCAAGATAGAACCGATATTCAGGATGCAATCGCCTTATTTCACTTGGAATATCGATGAAGTCGGAAAGCCTGTGATATAATGATATCGCAAGACGAGGTTTGAATTTTTGGATGCTCTCCGAAGCTCCCTTGAGGGCGGCCAGCTCGGCCCCTTCGATATCCATTTTGATAAAATCGACGCGCGGGATTACGCCTTGGTC
>DATBQC010000743.1:0-1511 GCA_036561065.1 Methylobacter sp.
CTTTATAACAAAAAGTACTATGCCGTCGGCTGTTACTCGTCACGCGGCTACCGCGAGTTTAAAACCACTGGGGACTATCATAACGATGTGGCCGCCTTTGTGTTTATCCCCATCGGCGAAAAAACCGAAGCCGCCGATTCCGAGCAACGCGTAGCCATCACTTACCCGCAAGAGCCGATAACCGGCGACGTCGTCGATCTGGCAACGTTTTATATCGGCTCGGAGATTTACGCATTTTATGCCGCCGATGTACTCGAAGCCATGGACGTTACGATGATCAACGCCCTGCCCGGCGTAAAATCCTACGTTGTCGGCAGCGTCATGTATTGCGATAACAGCCCTGATGGAATCAACGAAAAAATCCCGATTATCGTCATTAGCGGCCGAATTCTGACCAACAATCCTGTTGATTCGGATGGCCCTGAGAAAAATACCGGTGCAATCGTCGTCGTCAAAACCCAGGTAGGCCCGATCGGCCTATTGGTTGATGGGCTTGATGCCATTCCCAGCTTTGAAAAATCGCAAGTTCAACCGGTTAATGAATTACTGCGTGGTGATGGCGGTTATGTGAAATCATTGGTGAATATCCCTGAAAGCAACACGACCGGAAGAATGCTTATTGTATTGAATCAAGAGTTGATTCTTGCATCGGTTCGTAAGCAATAATTGTATCTGCTCGCAACTGGCTGGGCGTGTGAAAGCCGTTCGTGCTAAGCCTGTCGAAGCATGATCGGCTTTAGCATGTTCCAACTGCATTGTGCTAGTTCCCAAGCTCCAGCTTGGGAACTAGCGTAAAACAAAGAGGGATCTTTGAGGCTGACGGAGACAGATCTTACTGCTTTATTTAAGCCGTTGTAAGGCAGGTGTTTGCCGGAAACGCCAATTCTCGCTACCGCTCGAACCGGTTTATTCCGGTCTACATAACTACGAGACCACTCGCTTGGCGATTTCAATATCTTTACGCAATAAGTCATTGACTAATAATTGCAAACTTCCCCGCCTAGTCAGGCATTTTTCATTAAGAAACTGAACAACATCCTTATCTAAATAAATAGGTAATTGAATGTCTTCAACAGGCACATAAAATTTACCTTGTTCGGCATTAGAAAAATCATATTCTTCTTTCATTTTGTAAGCCTCTTCATATAAGTTGCTGTCTCGGTAGATGTTGCTTTTCTGGCGGAAATAATTCTAATAACGTCATCATATCGAAAGGTGTGAACAACTAACAGCATTTGTTCATTCAAATTTTTACCTAATAACAGCCACCGCTCTTCCGTTTCCGAATGCTCATCGTCCGGTATGCTTAAAGCAAAAGGGTCGGCAAAGACATAAGCGGCATCGCTAAAATCAATACCGTGCTTACGAATATTCAGCTGATTTTTGTTTTCATCCCATGTAAATTTCATAGGTCTCCTAAATTTGGTTTAAAGGTCACTAGAAAATGTATAGGATAGACAATCGTGTCTATGACCGCATCCAGCATTGATTTTCTATCCAAAAATAGGTGC
>DATBQC010000744.1:0-2388 GCA_036561065.1 Methylobacter sp.
TACCGCTTTGGCAGACGAAAAGAACTCCTACTGGTTTACCACTACTGTAAACAATATAACTGTTTATCTGACCCCGGAGGAAGGAGAGAAGATTTCGACCCGGCAGCTATCCATCGACAACCTGAATCTCTTTGAGTACCAGAACGCCTGGGCCGCTGCGTATGTGAAGCGAAACGAATTCTTTGGCGACATGCTGGCTGCCGATAAATTCGTTTATACCTCCCAGTTGGCAAAATTTGCCAATTTGCTGATCCCACTTATCGACTATTCCGGCAATGTCGAAATCTATAATCCGGAGCAGATCATTCCCCCCCCTGCAAAACGTCAGCTTACTGACACGCTAGTTCGGTTTTTTACCGATCTCTACGCATTGGCTGGGGATAAAGAGCAGGTCATTACCATTGAAGGGAGCTATAGTTATCGGCTCATGCAGGGGGGCAGCGCCGCCGAGCAGATTGTGGTGACTCAGCCGATGCTCCTGAAAACCCATGCGCCAGTCGATACGACCGAAGCAGGGATTGCATCTTTCTCTGGTTCATTGGCAAATGCCGTTACGAAATGGTTCGTCGATCAGAAACCGAAATATGAGCAGGATAATGAAGAGGGCCGGAACGGTACCTTCGGATTCGATCTGTCAATCTTCTCTACCATCGGAACCAGCGGCAACAAGATGCCGTTGCTGCGGCTCAGGAATCTTTCATTACCGCTCGACGATCTTGATTCGGTTCCGTCAGCGTAGTCGAGCGAAAATGATAACTATCCCCCGTATTAGCTAGGAGAAAATAGGGGGGTATTAGCAGCGGCGATTTCGTGCGCGCCGTAGTCAATCCCATCTGGATCGATGTATTCGTTAGGCTAGGCCGTTGGTCCGCCCAGGTGCGCGACTTACTCGCCAAAGCCGGCGGGAATGTCAAGCAGATTACGACGCACGACGGGACAGTGCTGACGACCCCGTTTTCCTTCGGCGATCTTTACCACCGCCACGCCGATAGCTGGCGCGTCCCTGCGCGAGAATCGCTGTTGGTGGATGCTTCTGATCCAAAAGACGAAAAAGACTCCATAATGATTCCTTGCGGTAATGTGCGGCAAATTGATGCTCTCCCTCTTAGGATACTATGAGGGACGAAGCCCAACAATCAGCTCAAACTCAATTGATACGACCCCTGAGCGAGTCTTGTAGTAACACATCGGTTTAACAAATCTATCAAGCTGACGCCAAAAACCGGCACGGCTTATGGGTAGCATTATGAATGGGTAGTTTCTGACATAAACCAGCCGTTCCAGAGTACACCTTGACCGACAGGAAATGGCCCAGACTGACATTATCAGTTGTACGTGTAATCCAGCTTATATCGATATAAACTGTCCTGATGTAACAAAAAATCCATGGAGTGTAAAAATGAAAACGTCAAAGTTAATCCTAATCGCTACAATGCTGATGCCAATCTCAGCTAACGCTGGTTTCAATGCTTTTATAAATGGCCAGAAGCTTCACGACAAGTCAACCGCCTATAAAAGCGGTGATATAGACAATGCGGAGCTCTATGATGCCGGGGCTTATGTTTATTATGTAATGGGTGTTGTTGACGCCACTATGGGGTCGGGTTTATTTTGTCCACAAAATATCACTTCAGATCAAGCGGCAAATGTTGTGTCTAAATACCTAAATGAGCATCCGGAATTATGGAGTTCAAGTGCCGATTCACTTGTTAAAGCCGCACTCATGAAAGAATGGCCTTGCCCGAAGTAATCGTAGATGTAAAAAAGACAAGATTGACGTGAGTTTCGTAGGGTGGTTTCGCATAGCAAACCGCCACATATGCACAGTGCCGATTACAGCCTTTCGTCGTGTGGTGGATTGCCCGAAAGCGACCACCTACAGCTTTAAATAAAAAAGGCTATAAGCTTCTATTGTCGGGCAACGAAAAGAAGTTGTCCGATCTACTCGGCTTTACAATCACGCAAACGTTCCAACTCTTCGGCGATTCGATCTTTCGCACGGACTGGCGAATTTTGAATGAGTACAAAAAATCCAAATACTGCAAGAAGAAGGGAAATCCCAAAGCTCCCCCAAAACAACATCATAGTTTTATTGTCTGAAAACACAAATTTGGCTATAAACAGCACGACCGAGAACAATAAGCTTCCATAGGCAACAAATTGGTTGTACCAATAATCTAACTTCTCAAAAAAGGTTAGATCACGAATCGTAATGGTTTCGTCTGCGGCAATGTCTATATACGGTCGAGCCCTCTCAATATGTTTCCAGGTAATACAATGAGAAGAGGCTTGATGCAACTTGATAAATGCACTGCGGGTACGATTCTCGGCATAAATGCCCGTGGCAACATTAAAGTAGTGGGCATCCCGCAAATCTCTAACAGCTTT
>DATBQC010000745.1:0-4656 GCA_036561065.1 Methylobacter sp.
GAGTTTCTACTTGGGGGTTGTTCATCACTCATTTATATCGCCTCACTATAGGGATTGTTTATGTTTAATTTGTTCAAAATTGCTATTTCTTTGTTTTCCATCAACTCGGCTTCTGTCTCATCAATATGGTCATAACCTAACAAATGCAATACGCCATGCACAATGATATGCGCCCAATGATCCGTTAACTGTTTATCCTGTTCCAACGCTTCTTTTTCCAACACCGGAGCGCATATGACCAAATCGCCAAGCAAATTCAGCTCAATCCCTTCAGGCAGGTCAGCTGGAAAGCTGAGGATATTGGTCGGGCCTGATTTATGGCGATACTGTTCATTAAGCTCGGCACTTTCCTGCTCATCAACAATCCGCACCACTATCTCGGTGTCTTGGTCAAAATCAGCCAATGCAGAATCGACCCAAAGCTGGATTTGTTGCCGATCCGGCTGACCTTTCGATTCAAAAACAACCTGAATTTCTATGTCGTTCACGACTCGGCCCTGGGTGACTTCTCATTGGTTGCCTTTTCGTAGGCTTCATAGGCGCAAACAATGCGTTGCACGAGCGGATGCCTGACCACATCGCGGGCATCGAAAAAGGTAAAACTTATACCCTCAACACTCTTTAACACTTCAAGCACATGCCGCAGGCCGGACATTTTTTCGGAAGGCAAATCAATCTGGGTCACATCGCCGGTCACCACGGCAGTCGATCCAAACCCTACGCGAGTCAGGAACATCTTGATCTGCTCAACAGTAGTATTTTGCGCCTCATCCAGGATAATAAAAGCGTCATTGAGCGTTCTGCCGCGCATAAAGGCCAGCGGCGCAACCTCGATAATACCTTTGTCGATCATCTTCTCAACCCGCTCGAAACCGAGCATGTCGTACAACGCGTCATACAAAGGTCGCAAATAAGGGTCGACTTTTTGCGCCATGTCGCCCGGCAGAAAACCCAGTTTCTCACCGGCTTCAACCGCAGGACGCACCAGAATAATCTTCCTGACCTTTTCGCTTTGCAAAGCTTCAATCGCGCAAGCGACCGCCAGATAGGTTTTGCCGGTTCCTGCAGGTCCTACGCCGAAATTAATATCATGCGTCATGATTTTCCGCAGATATTCTTGCTGGTTAGCCCCACGCCCCCGGATCATCCCGCATTTAGTCTTGATACTTACGTTCTGCACGGACGAAGTTGCCGGAGTATCCAACAGCTCGTCGATTGATGCATCCTGCATGGCTAAATGAACCAGTTCGGCCGTCAGGTGTTCTGTCTGTGTGCTGGCAAATAATTTCTCCATCACGGCACAAGCCGCTTTAACTGAATTATCCAAGCCCGTCACCCTGAACTGATTGCCTCGATTGGCAATCTCGACCTGAAGACGCGATTCAATCTGCCGCAAATGCTCATCGAATTGACCGCAAAGATTGGACAGCCGGTCATTATCGGCAGGGCTTAAGGAAATTTCCTGTGAAATCATAAATCAACTACCAAGAATTTTATCGACAGAAGCATCAACCATCCGACCTCGTAAAGAATTGGGCAGAGCCTCTGCAATTAGCACATCAACAAACTGCCCGGCCAACCGGGGATGCCCGATAAAGTTAACGACCCTATTATTCTCGGTTCTGCCCTGCATTTGCAACGGATTCTTTTTAGACTGGCCTTCAACCAACACGGTTTGCACGGTGCCGATCATGCTCTCGGAAATAGCCGCCGTCATTTCATTAATGCGGTTTTGAAAACGCTCCAGGCGCTGTTTTTTAACACCTTCCGGCACGTCATCCGGCAAATCGGCCGCCGGCGTTCCAGGTCGCTGGCTATAAACAAAGCTGAATGAAAGATCGAAACCGATTTCTTCAATGAACGACATGGTTTCTTCAAACTCGGCATCGGTTTCGCCGGGAAAGCCGATAATAAAGTCCGATGACAGATAAATATTGGGGCGTACCGCGCGCAGCTTACGGATGATTTCAATATAGTCGGCACGCACATGTCCACGCTTCATCATTTTTAAAATATGATCGCTGCCGCTTTGCACCGGTAAATGCAGATGGTCAACCAGTTGCGGAATTTCGGCGAAGGCTTCAATCAATGCGTCGGTAAACTCCATCGGATGTGACGTAGTAAAGCGAATCCGGTCTATGCCTTCCACCGCCGCCACATAATGCAGCAACAAGGCAAAATCGGCGATGTCGCCATCATCCATGGCTCCGCGATAGGCATTGACGTTTTGGCCCAACAGGTTGATTTCCCGAACACCTTGCTTGGCCAATGAGGTAATTTCGGCGATCACGTCATCCAACGGACGACTAATTTCTTCGCCACGGGTGTAAGGCACCACGCAGAACGTACAGTATTTACTGCAACCTTCCATCACCGAAACAAAGGCTTTCGGGCCTTCCGCTCTGGGTTCCGGCAATGCATCGAATTTTTCTATTTCAGGGAAGGAGACATCGACCACCGGTTTTTTCTGGCTACGCGCCTGATCCAACAGCTGAGGCAAACGGTGCAGGGTTTGCGGTCCGAACACGATATCCACAAACGGTGCGCGCTTTTGGATAGCGGCGCCTTCCTGGCTGGCGACGCAGCCGCCGACACCGATAATCACGTCTGGACGTTTGTCTTTAATCTTGCGCCATTTACCCAAAGCCGAAAATACTTTTTCCTGCGCTTTTTCGCGTATCGAGCAGGTATTCAGCAATAAGACATCGGCTTGCTTGGGGTCGTCAATCAATTCAAATCCATGTGAGGCATTGAGCACATCCCGCATTTTATCGGAATCGTACTCGTTCATCTGGCAACCGTTGGTTTGAATATAAAGTTTTTGTGTCATGTTTTTAATAGTTAAATCATCAGAAAATCACTGAAGGCCACACCCCCGGTTCTTAGTTTTATTGGGACGGAACGGCGGTGCTAAACCACCTTGCAGTAATGAAAAAAGCCCTGGACAATCGACCAAGGCTTAATTAACGATGGGTATTATAACCCGAAGACGGTTTAAACAAAAAGCATAGCCAAAATAAGGCCGCCCAGACGCAGAACGGCCTTTTCCGATCGACAAGACTAACAGCGGCAATTCACTTAAAACTCTTCCCAGTCATCGTTACCAACTGCCAGTAACTGAGGTTTAGCCTTGGCTGGTTTCGTGCTGAGCGAAGCCATTGGACGTTGGCTTACCGGCGACACGGCACGAACAGGACTTGGAGAACCGACTGAGCTGCTGTCAACGGTAAAGCGTCCCACCGTAGCCGACAAATTTCGCGCCTGTTCTTCGAGCAATTCCGCAGCGGCGGCGGCCTGTTCAACCAGGGCGGCATTTTGTTGAGTCACTTCATCCATTTGCCCAATAGCCTGATTGACCTGCTCGATGCCGGAAGTCTGCTCGACAGAAGCGTTTCTAATCTCGGACATGATGACGGTAACACCGCGGATCGCACCAACAATTTCTTCCATGGTTTTCCCAGCCTGGGCAACCAGTTTAGTGCCGTCCTCAACCTTTTCTACCGAATCGCCAATCAAGTTTTTAATTTCTCCTGCTGCAGCGGCAGCGCGTTGAGCCAGATTGCGGACTTCTCCAGCCACCACCGCAAATCCACGACCCTGCTCACCGGCACGAGCCGCCTCAACAGCCGCATTAAGCGCAAGAATATTGGTCTGGAAAGCAATACCGTCAATCACTGAGATAATGTCCACAATCTTGCGTGAAGATTCATTGATGCCTTCCATTGTTGTGACAACCTGACCGACCACTGCGACGCCCTTGCCGGCAATATCCGTCGCGCCAACAGCAAGCTGGTTGGCTTGTTGAGCGCTTTTGGCGTTCAGTTGCACGGTGGAAGTCAATTCTTCCATGCTGGCTGCAGTTTGTTCCAAACTCGCCGCCTGCTCTTCGGTGCGATGCGACAAATCATTGTTGCCCGCAGCAATTTCTTTGGCCGCAGTGTTGATATTATTGGTGGAATCCTTGATTTCCCCTACCAGCTCCCTAAGATTTTCCACAGTGCCATTCATGCCGGCAATCACTGTGCCAAAAGTACCAGGATAATCCTTGCTGATAGTTTGAGTCAGATCGCCTCCGGACAAGGCACTAGCAACAAGCGATATGTCATTCAGACTGCCCAGAGCATCAAGCGAAAGATTGATGTCGTCTTTCAATTTGGCGAGATCGCCGCGCCCATCAGCCTGAACGCGTTGACTGATGTCGCCTTGAGCGACGCCGCCCATAACCTTGCCTACATCGCCCAACATGATTTGCATAGTTTCCATGGCTTGCATGGCATGATCAACAGCAAGTCTGTATTCGCCCTCGACATTGACATTCACTTTTTTGTTAAAGTCACCTTCCGCTATGGCGTTCATAAGTTCGGTTATGGCACCTGTGGTGGTCGATAACGTTTTTGCGACCCTATTAAGTTGTTTCAAAGCCGTTGCAAAACCGCCATGCAGCCCTTCAGGATAACTCTTTCGGGTAAAATCGCCATAGGTCACATAGGCCATGGAATAATACATATCTACCTGAGCTGTTTCCACCTGATCCATTAAATTATTCAGTGCCCAAGCAAGCTGTTGAAGCGGCCGCTCTTTCCCGCCAATATGGGTAAGTCGCACATCCACGGATCCTTGCGCCCATTCCTGACCGGCAGCCAGCAACTTCGTCAT
>DATBQC010000746.1:0-2615 GCA_036561065.1 Methylobacter sp.
AGGCTTGAGCGGATCCTGATACTGTAACTGGGCAAGAAATATTTTCAGAAATTCATCCTGCCCTAATACAGGTTGTGCCGGTACAGCAGCAGCCTGTTGCGCAGATGATCCGCCACCGATGATGTCTGTTGCAGCCATAGATTATCCCTTTGTAGTAAGCGTACTGATTCGCTCTGTTTGCCGTGCAGAAAAAACCTCTTGTCCGTTCAGAACCACTTTGACCAGACTGGCTCCCAACATGCCCATGGATTGCCGCAATCCTTTTAATGTTGATACCAGCTTGGATTCAGACAGACTGGCATCCCTGACCCATAATTCAACCTCTGATCCGGAACGCATCATCATCATATTACGCAACGGATATCTTAATGATTCAATATCCAAAGAGGCATATTTCGCCATCATCGGCGACTCGAATTCTTCCCTTGTATGCCCGCTCTCTGTCGTGGCAGTAATGACTCCGCCGCGATCATTTACAAATTCAACGGATTCCTTGCTTCTGACATATACGCCTTGCAGATTTTCGTTTCTCGATGTCGATGACCTGGCTTGATAAGTATCATCTACATTGGATTTCGGCGATTGATCAAGATCAATTTGGGAGGTGCCTGCAGACTTTAGGTCCTCAGAACTATTCGATTGTGCGGCAACCGGCTGTGGGTCGACGGCCTTGGTCATTTTTGCTTGTTCCAGGGCATCATAAAGGCCAGCCTTTTCCAATGACCTGAGCCATGCCTCTTTGTTTTGCAGCACGTTATTCGATATATCGTTAGCCATGTAACTCTGGCTATCCGATATATTCAAGTGTTCAATGTTCGGCATTTAACAGTCTCGCTCTCTCGCTTCGCAATATCTCTTCGTCATCTGATGCCAGATAACGCTTACGGCTTTGATCGATTTCTATCAATTTACTTTTACGCTTGGCAACCATTTCCAACGATTTCATCTCAATATGTATCTTTTCAAGCGCTGACCTGGCCAAATCACGTTGATTTGTCACCTCATCACGCATCTTTTCGGCATGGAGCACCTTCTGCAATAAATGGGCAATATAGTCTCTATTACTTATCATCTGGTGTGGAAGAATATAGCGTTCAGCACTTTCCATATTGACTGCTTGCGCAACAAATTCCTCTTTCTCCGATAGTATATTATTTAATCGTACCTGCATGTCGCCTACCAATTTATTTAGTCTAAATAAATCAATGCGTAGACCTTCAATCTCGTTCTCTTTTATTTCAATCAAACGTTGGATTTTATCGACTTTCATACCGAATTAATTTAATTTCCCTGAAATCAAATTTTTAATGTTCAGCAGAATCTGCTCGCGCGGCTGAGTCTCATTTGCCCCTTGCACAAGAAATTTCTCAATTTCCGGGTAAAGCGAGACAACTTGGTCCAATTCGCCGTTCAACCCTGATTTATAGGCGCCTATTTCTATCATATCCAAATGCTTTGCCCTGACGCTCAGCATGCGTAGCGCTTTCTTGATAATTTCTTTTTCATCTTCCGTCCATAGATCGCTCGCCACTCTACTGGTACTTGCCAGCATATCGATTGCCGGGAAATGCCCATGATTTGCCAACTCTCTGGAAAGAACAATGTGGCCGTCGAGTATTGCTCGCATATGATCTGATACCGGTTCGTGCAGATCATCGCCTTCTACCAATACGGTATAGATCCCTGTAATGGAACCTCGCCCATCAAAATTTCCAGCGCGCTCTGTCAGCTTGGGCAAGGCACCAAAGGCCGATGGCGTATATCCTCTGGCTGTCGCCGGCTCCCCGACAGAAAGCCCGATCTCTCTGTGTGCCATCGCAAAGCGCGTTACCGAATCCATGATCAGCAAGACTTCTTTGCCTTGCGCACAAAAATGCTCAGCTATCGCAGTTGCCGTATGTGCTGCCAGTTCCCTTACCAATGCCGGCTGATCGGAAGTGGCAGCCACTACCACTGATCTGCTTAATCCGTTAGGGCCTAGGGATTTAGCCAGGAAATCACCTACTTCCCGCCCCCGCTCGCCAATAAGCGCAATCACATTGACGTCGGAACTTGCATGCCTCGCGATCATTCCAAGCAAGGTACTCTTACCGACTCCGCTACCGGAAAATATCCCGATACGCTGACCTCTCCCTATGGGGAGAAAAGTGTCGATGGCGCGCACACCCGTTTCCATGACTTTTGAAATCCTCTTCCGCGTGAGTGGGTTATGACAAACACCGCGTAACGAGATTTGCTCCCCTACTTTATTTAAGGGTTGCGAATCGAGCGGTTTGCCGAATGGGTCGATAATCCGACCCAGTAACCCATCCCCCACTTGAATGCTGACCGACGAATTCGTTGCAATGACTTCGCTTTCCAGATCAATACCATGTGTATCTCCATAAGGCATAAGCAGCGTCGTATGCTCTCTCAATCCCACAATCTCAGCCATGCAGCTACCGGAAGCCTTGTTACGGCTTTCTATCCGGCACAACTCACCGACAAACCCGCGGATACCGCAAGCTTCCAATACGAGGCTGGATACCTTGGTCAGGCGACCGCTACTTATGCGAAAATCAGCTTGTCTCACAGCTTCAAGATATTGGGTCAACATAACGGCGGCTATCTATGGT
>DATBQC010000747.1:0-1530 GCA_036561065.1 Methylobacter sp.
GCCATTGTAGCTGACGTTGTTGATCGTCTGATTCACGATAACATTTTTGACGTATACGTTTGTAATGCTGACGTTCGTGACATTGTTGACGGTGCGATTGTAAAAGAAATTTCCGTTATTCCAGTATCCGCCCTCATAGCCCACGCCGGTGTAACCAAATCCATAAGCCACGCCGCCATAAAAACCGACGTTGGGAGCCCAATACCCTTCATGGAACACATAAACACCATCGTTCCAGCCCCAGTATCCTGGCGTCCAAAGGAGGCCAGGTCGCGGCGCGAGGACCCAAGTGCCCGGGACCCAGTAATAGTCGTAGCCATCCCACGCCCAATAACCTGGCGTCCACATGTACCCCGGCGCGGGGACCGCGGGCTGTTCGTAAATAGGCAACGGTGGCGGCGGGATTTCAACACTGATGACGAACTGCGCGGCGGCGTTAAACAAAAGTGCCGACGAAAAGCCAACACCGATTGCAAAAGCCAACGCTAGAGAGCGAAGCATGCGCATTCAGAAGTCCTCCTCTAGCGCCCGTGGGAAGCCCCAGCAGCAGCATTGTTGCATATATCCCTGATACATGGACACCGCTGCCGAAGCGCCTTTAGGCTAAGCCGCTATAGGGAAATTGCGCCTAAAAGACAGCGAGAAAAAGTTCTCACCTATTTAGAACAGCGCCCGTGCATCCGACTTGCACCAGAGATAACTCCACCTCTCATTGAACATCATCAAACAAAAGCGTTGCATTAGGTCAGGACGCGTATCACCGAAAATTGCGCGAACGGCTCGTTCGTCCTGAAAATATGCGCGCGGCCTTCGACAATTATTCGACATTGCCCCCGCTAGGTAGGACCAGGCTGTCGTCCCTTCTAAGCTTGCTTTAGCCACACCAAGGATTACGACTTCTCTAATAGCCAACGCGCCACAAGAAAAACGCAGGCAGCGAATCCGACAGCGAGCAACGTAGCGGGTAACGATCCGCCACCGCCCACTAGCTTTAGATAGCCTGTTTGTCCTACCTTCTCATACTGCTGTCGCCTCACTATCTCCAAAGCCGCTTCCCAAATTTCAGCATCAGTTAAATTTGTGGAATCACATCGACCATCAAGGTCTACGATTTTTCTGGCAACAATCATCAGCTCCGAGTGGTTCTTGGTGTCGATCATTTCTGCAATGAGCGTAATCAATTTCAGATTGATCCGATTTTGCATCATGTTGATTTTCTCAAAGGCCAACTATCGTTGAATTTTTTGGTTGACGGGCGTAATAAAACGGAATGAAAGTATGCAAAAAGAGACAGCGCGAGGACACCGATCCGGAGTCCAGCGCCGGAGCCGTTTTCGAAGATTAACTCGACCCCGGCCGATCCATGCCAAGACGATGCCAGTCCTATGGCCGATGGCGGAAGAGTGCGCACCTGGTTCGCGGGTTCGGCAAAAGAGCAATGAATACCGTCGGTAGCTCGCTAATTTACCTATGCGAGAAAACGAAAGCCGCAAGCGCCTGAGAGCTAGCCTGCATTATGCATCGTGAGAT
>DATBQC010000748.1:0-2562 GCA_036561065.1 Methylobacter sp.
TCGCTCTTTTAAATATTTTAGTCGGAGAATCATGTCCATACCAAAGCCGCTCAACCTAAAAGTTTCCCGTGCGCCTTCCGATAAGGTAAGTCCCCGTCAGCTTGCTCCCTGGCGGGTTTTGATTGTTGATGATGATCTGGAAGTTCACACGGTGACGCGGCTTATTCTGGCTAAAACCGTGTTCAACCAACGAAAGGTCGAATTATTGAGCGCTTATTCAGCAGTAGAGGCTCAGCAAATATTACAGGCGGAACCCGACATCGCGGTGATATTGCTTGACGTGGTGATGGAAACCGAAGATGCCGGGTTACGCTTGGTGCGCACCATTCGTCAGGATATGGATAACAAGGCGGTGCGGATTATCTTGCGTACCGGCCAGCCCGGTCAAGCTCCGGAAGAGCAGGTCATCATTGATTACGACATCAACGATTACAAGGCTAAAAGCGAACTAACCTCGCAAAAACTGTTTACCACCGTCATTGCTTCGTTGCGTGCTTACGAAACCATTATGTCGCTGGAAAAAACCCGTTTGGGTCTGGAAAAAATTATCGATTGCTCGGATTCCTTGTTTCAGGTTAGCTCAATACGTGAGTTTGCTTCCGGCATGTTGACTCAATTGAGTTCATTTCTTGACTGTAAACCGGAAGGTATTCTTTGCATAGAAGGACACTTGGATGCAGAAGTATCGAGTAATGCCGACCATTTATGCAATGGCCTGGAAGTCGTCGCCGCTGCCGGTAGATATGATGATTGCCTAACCTGTTTGCATCCGCTGGATGAATCGGCTTGTCAACATAAGAATATGGTGGTTCATATTCAAAAGGCATTGCGCGAGCATAAAAATCAATTCGACGATGATTACACGGTACTCTATTTGGAAACCGGCGATCACAAAGCCACTATTGCGTTGGTGCATAGCGGTCAACATGTTGATGAGCATGACCAGCGATTGTTAACGTTATTTGCTTCCAAAATCTCAATCGCGCTGGCGAATGTCATTCATTATCAAAAAATGATTTCATTCGAAGAAGCCGCAACCACCGATTTTTTAACCGGCTTAAATAACCGCCGTCAACTGCTTAGGCTCGGCATGCCGTTGCTGGCGGGTGCACAGCGAGGCGGAACCCCAATGGCGGTGGCAATGCTGGACATCGACCATTTCAAACAGGTTAACGACGCTTACGGACATGATGCAGGCGATGTGGTGCTTAAACATCTTGGAGCCTTGTTGAGAGAACGTTTTCGCCGTAGCGATATCGTTGCTCGTTACGGTGGCGAGGAGTTTTGTATACTTGCCCCGCAACTTGAGCCTGGTCAGGCGTTTGAATTATTTGACGAGTTCCGCTACGAGCTTGCAATGCAAAAGATAGTGGTAATGGGTCATTCTATACCCATTACCGTAAGTATCGGCGTCACCACAGAATTATGCGACAGCCTGGACGAGATGATCTCGCAAGCGGACGAGTTGCTTTACAGCGCTAAACAGGCGGGACGTAACTGCGTAGTTATTTCTTGTTGAATTAAGCTTGTTTATCTAAATGAGTATTTAAAATCAGTCTATTGGTATAAAATTCCCGCTTTTTTTGAAAACCACACACTATGCAAATCACCGCAATTTATCCGGGCACTTTCGATCCCATTACTAATGGGCATGTGGATTTGATTGCCAGAGCGTCCAGGCTTTACCATAAAGTGGTTGTCGCGGTAGCGGTTAACAGAGGCAAAACCCCGTTATTTTCCCTGGACGAGCGGGTGGATTTGGTCAAATCAGTAGTCTCGGAGTTCCCCAACGTGCAGGTGATCGGCTTTGATAATTTGCTGGTTGATTGCGCCAAACAGCAGGGGGCTAATGTGATTTTGCGGGGCTTGCGTGCGGTATCCGATTTTGAATATGAGTTTCAGCTGGCCGGGATGAACCGGCGTCTGGCACCGGAATTGGAAACGGTATTCCTAACCCCGGCCGAACAATATGAATTTATTTCTTCGAGCATGATCAGGGAAATTGCACAGCTACACGGGGATGTATCCTGCTTTGTCTCTGATCTTGTTCACCAATGTTTAATTAACAAGTTTAGGAGTGAGTGAAGCGTGACTCTGGTTATTAATGAGGATAAATGCGCTCGATGTGGTGTCTGTGAACCAGAGTGCCCGAATGAGGCCATTTTTCAGACTGAAGATGCTTATGTTATTGATCCGGAGTTATGTAACGAATGCGTACGTTTTGGCGAGCCTCAATGCGTAGCGGTTTGTCCTAATGACGGTGTCCACAAAGTCAAAGAGAGTTTGTTAAAGAAGTGTACGAGTTTATTCGGTTGAGCAGATTTATTGTTTATCAATGTTGTGTTGTAGTGTGTAGGAGTAAGTATGGCCCTTATTATTAGTGAAGAATGTATCAATTGTGATGTTTGCGAGCCGGAATGCCCGAATGGTGCGATTTCCCAAGGAGCAGACATTTATGTGATCGATCCTGAATTGTGTACCGAGTGCGTAGGGCATCACGATCTGCCGCAATGCATGGATGTGTGTCCGGTCGATTGTATCGATAAAGATCCCAAGCATGTT
>DATBQC010000749.1:0-2361 GCA_036561065.1 Methylobacter sp.
CCATGCCATACTTGTTAGCGGGACGGCCGGTTTAGTAGCCGGAGCCATGTCTATGGCGGCTGGTGAATATGTCTCTGTCAGCTCCCAAGTTGATACTGAGCAAGCCGACCTGATGCGGGAAGAGCAAGAATTGGCGGAAAATCACCATCATGAAGAGAATGAACTAAAAGCGATCTATATCGACAGGGGCCTCGAACCGGAATTGGCCCAGCAGGTTGCCGAGCAACTTATGGGCCACGATGCCTTGGCAGCGCATGCGCGCGATGAATTAGGGCTAACTGAAATCACCACAGCCCGTCCCTTGCAGGCGGCCTTAATTTCTGCCCTGATGTTTTCCTTGGGCGCATTGCTACCACTCTTGATGGTTATGGTTTTCCCTTATTTACCTTTGGCACAAGCCAATCAAATTATTATAGATTTAACAGCATCGGACACCATGCCCCTGATTGCCACAGTAGGTTCTATTTCATTGTTATCGCTGATGCTGTTGGGCGGACTATCGGCCTTGATCGGTGGCGCCTCTGTTTTTACTGCCATTGCCCGTGTCACGTTCTGGGGCATGTTATCGATGGGCATTACTGCCAGTGTCGGCTTACTTTTCGGAACGGTGAGCGGATGACATTTTGCTAATCTGAGTACAAGCAAAACTAAATTCGGGCTGTGCGATAAGGCACATAGGTTAATTAATATGGACTCTTAGCAACCAGTGTCCGGAATATCAGGGCAAGATCTTCTTTCGGTTAATTAACTTCTTAACCGTCACAATTTTGATTCCCAATAAAGCTTGTTGTTCTCCTAATTTCAGATTGAGGCTGTCAAATATCTACAAGATTCGGTTTGATTCACTTACACTTACACTTTCATAACTATTCAGTATTTTCTATGTCCATGCAACGTAATGTTATTGAACGCATCCTCCTCTTCAACCAAGGGCGAGATCCCGATCGGCTGATAATGAAATACTGTGCGATGCGCACCGACGCCTTTGCTTTTCTGCGCGGCACATGTCATCTATTCTATCAAGACTGGCCTGCTAATTCGCCACTCAATGACGCTCCTTCCGCCTGGATTTGCGGTGATCTGCATTTAGAAAACTTTGGTAGCTTCAAGGGTGAAAACCGACTGACCTATTTCGATATCAACGATTTTGACGAAGCCGCGCTTGCTCCCGCCACTTGGGAGCTTGCACGTTTTCTTACCAGTGTGCTGGTGGGGGCAAAAACTCTAGAAGTTAATCACTCTGAGGCGATTGCCTTGTGTCACTGTTTTCTCGACAGCTACACAGCGGCGTTGCAAGACGGCAAGGCCCGATGGCTGGAGCGTGCCACGGCAAAAGGCATGATCAAGAATTTGCTTTCCAACCTCAGAAAACGTAGCCGGCCGGAATTTCTCAACAGCCGCACCAAATTCAAAGGCGACAAGCGCATACTGCATCTGGATGGTAAACGGGCGTTGCCGACTGAGGATGCGGACTACAAAAAAGTCATCTTGTTTATGGCTGAGTTTGCTGCACTTCAGTCTAATCCAAAGTTTTTTAAAGTGCTTGATGTGGCTCGTCGCATCGCCGGAACCGGCAGCCTGGGTACGGAACGTTATATAATTCTGATCGAGGGTTTAGGTTCCCCGGCAGGAAACTACCTACTTGACCTGAAACATGAACCAGGTTCCGCACTGGCACCTTATTTGACACTACCTCAACCTGAATGGGTAACCGAAGCGGAACGTGTAGTCAATATTCAGCGTCGGGTACAAGCGATTTCGCCCGCTTTCCTCAATGCCGTGCAGATAGGTAAACGTTCTTATGTGATGCGCGAACTTTTGCCGGATTCAGACCGTCTCCAACTTGAATTGTGGAATGGTAAACTACGCCGACTAGAAAATGTGATGCATGCCATGGGTAAGGTGATGGCATGGGATCATTTACGTAGCGGTGGCCGACAGGGTTCGGCGATTGCTGACGAATGGATTTCATTTGCCGCTCGTAGCGATTGGCGCAGCCCGTTGCTGGAATATGCGGATGATTACGCCCTGCAGGTAGTAACCGATTGGAATGAGTTTCGTGAGTCACCCCTGATTTTTGATCCTTTGGACGGGAGCGTCAATAAATCAGTTGTGTCGGCGTAGAATTAAATGATCATGGCAACCGGGTAGGTTTCTTATCGTGTAAAAAAGCGTCCAAAATTTACCACTATCAGCGTCTGTTTTTTTTAGTTAAACGCATAAGTAGGTATTTAACTAACAATAAGATAACAAAGACTGTGGGTAAATTTTGGCGCTCTTTTTTGACAAAACTGTCAAATTTTCCACGCTTTCTACCAGTCCAGAATAGGCGGATCTTACCTGTCCGTAATACCAGAATTG
>DATBQC010000750.1:0-3204 GCA_036561065.1 Methylobacter sp.
GATGACTTTGCCGTAAGCCACGACCCGGCCCGGCCGCCATGCCCAGACCTGAGGGCTGACGTAAAACAACACTTTAATGCCCAGCTGTTTGGCATAACGCGCCAGTTTAAAGTTGAATTCCTTGTAGTCTACGCAAACCAGCAAATCGGGGCGCTCGCTTGCTACCAACTGTTGCATCAGCTTTAGGGCGCGGCGGATTTCGGCATAATGCTTGATGACTTCAACCACGCCGATGACGCCGATATTGGCTGAATCATAGCGAATATCGATACCCGCCTGGGCCATTTTTGTGCCGCCCATGCCGAGGCCTTTAATGTCTGGTTGCTGTTTTTTCAGCTCCAGAAACATATTGGCGGCGTGCTGGTCGCCGGATGATTCTCCGGCGCTGAACAGGATTTTTAGGGGTTTATGTTGAGGCATGGGGAAAGTACAAGGTGTTCCATACGCATCAGCTTAAGCGGAAAGTCCGTATAGTAGGCAAGTTAATTAATCACCACGAAGACACGAAGTTCACGAAGAAAAAACTAAGGTAAAAACTTCGTGTTCTTCGTGTCTCGGCAACTGCTCCATGCGTTGCTCTACCTCCTGCATCCATGCAGTCGTTCGTGGTGAATGTTGGTTCATGGTGTTATGCCGTTAAAACACCTCGAATAACTGCGACGATCTCCCTGATCGAGTCATCCTCAAGGAACGGGCAAATCGGCAGCGACATGCAGTTGGCGGCAACTGATTCGGTCACCGGTAAGCTGACTGCGGCGTATTCCTGTTTAAACACATTCTGCCGGTGCAAAGGTACGGGATAGTATACGGCGCAGGCGATTTGCTTTTCCTGCAAGGCTTTCATCACGTCGTCGCGACGATCGCACAACACGGTATATTGGTGATAAACATGCTCACCCAGACCGTCTTCAAACGGTGTGGTCAGTGGCAAGTCGGCCATCAATTCCGAATAAAGACGCCCGACATGTTGGCGGCCTTTATTGTACTGGTCGATGCGTTTCAATTTGGGTCGTAATATCACTGCCTGCATTTCATCAAGGCGGCTGTTATAGCCGATCACATCATGGTAATAACGGATATCCGAGCCGTGGTTGTGCAGCATTTTAAGTTTTTTGGCAGTCTCGTCGGAGTTGGTGACAACCAGCCCGCCATCGCCGAATGCGCCCAAGTTCTTGCTGGGGAAAAAGCTATATCCGGCAGCATGACCGATCGCGCCGGTTTGCTTGCCGTTGATGGTCGCGCCGAACGACTGGCAGCAATCTTCAATCAGTTTCAGCTTATGCTGGTCGCATAGCTGCTTAATCGCTGTCATGTCCGCCGGTTGACCGAACAAATGCACCGGCATCACCGCTTTGGTTTTGGGCGTAATCGCTTTGGCTATCGCATCCGGTGAGATGTTAAACGTCTTCGGATCTATATCGACGAAAACGGGTATCGCGCCGACATATTTAATGGCTTCCGCTGTCGCAATAAAGGTGAATGCGGTGGTGATTACTTCATCGCCTGCGCCGATGCCTTCGGCAATCAATGCCAAATGCAGTGCGTCGGTGCCTGAGGCTACGGCAATGGCGTGTTTAACGCCCAAATAGTCGGCCGCTTCTTTTTCGAAAGCCTGAACATTAGGGCCTAATATGAACGAACAGTTTTCGATTGTTTCAGCCAGACCACGCTCAATTTCGTCTTTAATCTCAACGTATTGAGCCTTCAGGTTTACCATTGGTATCATGTTTATTGCCTATTTTTATGCGTTTACTAATTATGACTAATAGGACACGGATGGCACAGATTAAACTGATGATCACTGATTTAAAAACGTATAACAAACTTAGCGCGGTTTTTAAAAAATCCGTTTAATCAGTGTTATCCGTGTTCCGTTTCTATTTATGCTGAATAGTTATTTATCGCCCAATAACCGGGTGATGGCTATCGCCGTTTCCAGCGCTCGTCTTCCCGCTACGCCGGAAACCAGCGGGTTGTCGCCGGTATGAATGCAGTTAACGAAATGCTTGATTTCTTCCAGCAACGCATCGCCGCTTTCGAAAATCGACTCTTCCGTTTCTATATCAGGAATACCGGGGAACATTTCCCCTTTACCGGTGCGGTGCTTGGTCAATACACGGTTCTGGAAATCCACTGAGACATAGGAACACGGTCTGAACATGCGCATTTTGCGCTCCATCTTCATGCTGATCCGGCTGGCCGTCACATTGGCTACGCAACCGTTCTTAAATTTCAACCGGGCATTGGCAATGTCGGTACCTTGCGTTAATACCGCTGTGCCGCTGGCATCGATGCGTTCCACTTCGGAATCGACCAAGGCTAAAATAATATCGATGTCATGAATCATTAAATCCAAAACCACGCTGACATCATTGGCGCGCGGATTAAACGGCGCTAAGCGGTGGGATTCGATAAACAGCGGCTTTTGTTCCTTGTCCAGGCCTAATATTGCCGGATTAAACCGTTCCAGATGTCCCACCTGCAAAATCAGATTCTTTTCCTTGGCAATAGCGATCAATTCATCGGCTTCTTCAACGGTCACGGTGATCGGTTTTTCAACCAACACATGAGTTCCGGCAATGAGAAAATCCTTTGATACCTGATGATGCAAAGTCGTCGGCACCACGATGCTGACCGCATCGACTTCGCCTAACAGAGATTGATAGTCGGTCAACGCTGCCGCGCCGTGTTTTTCGGCGACGTCTTTGGCTGCTGCCGCATTAATGTCGACCACGGCAACCAGCTCGCAATCAGGCAGCGATGCATATTTTTCCGCGTGAAACTTACCCAGATAACCGGTACCGATGACAGCGCATTTTAGTTTTTTCATGTGATTTTTATATCCAGTCTACTTGCGCCCCCGCTGTAGGGACGAACTCACTCAGGGTATTGTAAACTATCAATATGTATTCAGAAAATTTTGTACTTGGCGGTTACCAGGCCTAATTTTTGATGTTATGATTAAATTAACATCAAAAATTGATTAATCGCCCTCAAAATTTGCCGCGCAATATGATTTTGACTTCATTGACGGCACAAAAATGGAAAAGACGTTATGACTGACGAAGACAAGGAGGGGGCCGAGCTAATCAAACAAACAGCCCAATCAATTCTGAAGGATGAAATCAAACGCCTTCACGTTGTGTCACCAGCCGCCCTCAAGTTATTAAGGTTGACCAATGACGACGACACCAAAATCGATAG
>DATBQC010000751.1:0-2861 GCA_036561065.1 Methylobacter sp.
AGCGTAAGCCTGTTGCTTTTGATAATTCAAAGTCCTCTGTGGATGATGATAAGTTGAAAGCGATATTGCGTATAGTTTGGCAGGAATCTAAACCGATCAGTCATCCTGACGCGGAACCTGTAAGGATTTACTTGCAGTCAAGAGGTTTGGATAGCTTGATTCCGGATTGGCCATCAATCCGATATCATCCCAAAATGCAGTACCGGAATGAAGACGGAAAATTGATAGGACATTTTCCAGCCATGCTTGCATTGGTCGAAAAGGAAAATGAGGCAATTACCATCCATCGAACGTTTTTGACGGAAGATGGACGCAAAGCCCTTGTGGACTCTCCAAAGAAAATGATGCCTGCCCCGTCTAATAAGCTTGTTGTCGGTTCTGCCATTCGTTTAGGAAATCCTGGTCGAGTGCTTGCTGTTACTGAAGGCATTGAGACGGCCTTGGCTGTTCTTGAAGCTACCGGTATGGTGACATGGTCTTTGATCAGCGCCACGATGATGTCGCAGTTCCTCATTCCTTCGGGTGTTGAAAAGCTGATTATCTGGTCAGATCTTGATCGTTCATTTGCCGGGTCATTTGCAGCTCAAAAGCTCGCTGAACGTGCAAAAGCGCAGGGTGTAGAAGCTGTGATTCGTGAACCCAAAGGACCTCTACCGGCCGATGTTAAAAGCATTGATTGGCTTGACGTCCTTAATCAACAAGGCCCTAACGCATTTGCGCTTAGATCTTGCTCTTAATACTGGGGCGTTATGAGTCGATATTGCTTTGACGCGTATAGTCTTGAAACTACCCCCTGGCAATCAGTTGTCGCCGTTCTCTCCTTCCTTGGATTGGGATGGCGACGATAATGCCCTTCTTCGTAGGCACCGCGAACGATTCCGGTCTTGCCCTGAATTCAGGCAACGACTTGGAGTTGCTGCACGGGCTAAAGGTCATGAGCAAAAGCTTAATCTCTCAAGACCTTATAGCCATGTAGTGCGCCTGGCCATCGACCATTACGGAAGCCCAAGCAGGAAAACCTGTGAAGTTTCTGCCATCAACCCAAAACCGAACCTGATTTTTTCAGCGTTCGGTTTTTTTGGTCTCGTCCTTTTGAAAGACACTTATTTTCGAGCTCTTTCAAACAGACAAGTGCATAAGAAATATCGGTTAATGAAGTATTTTTCTTATGCTGGGGACAGCTATGCGTCGATTACTGACTTTACCCGTTCAATTTTTGATCTTTTCTGCTCTGTTGGCATTTCATGCTAATGTCTGGGCGGCTGCCGACTGGATTGATGCTTCAGTGGGGGATTCTCACACGATTGCCTTGAAGAGCGATGGTCGCGTTTTCGCTTCAGGTCTGAACAGTGGAGGTCAGCTTGGCGACGGCTCAACTACGCAGTCAAAATTGTTCAAGCAGGTCGCGACAGGGGTTAGTGATGTCGCTGCTTATGGAAATGTCAGTTATATCCTGAAGAATGACGGAACCGTTTGGAAAACAACAACTGCAGGCGGTTGGACGCAGACCATATCTGGAGTTGCGTCGCTTAAAGAAAACTTTGGTGGCGTAAATGCAATCAAGGCAGACGGATCAACCTGGAACGCCTCTACCGGTGTTCAGCAAACTATCAGTAGCCAAGCTTTAACTTCTTATGTTTCTTCAAATCCTTACACTTTGGGTACAAAATCAGATGGGACTTTGGTTGGAACCCTATCTGGATTATCAGGCGTTTCCAGCGTAGATTTGTCAGCTTACCGTTCATGCAGCTACTACACAACTTCTTATCATAACACTGCTCAAGCACTAAAGTCTGATGGAACCTTGTGGGTTTATGGCTTACAAAGCAATACCATGGGGCTTGGTGTTGACCAAGTCAATTTAAGCTATTGTGCCACCGCAACTTATGATTCTTGGACGCAATCACTTGATAACGTCAGATCCGTTCAAGGATCTTCATCCCTTTATCAGACCTTTGCCATCAAAAACGATAATACGCTTTGGGTTACTGGAAGTAACACCAATGGCAACCTTGGAAACGGCACAACCACTTCAATAAACACCTGGGCTCAAGTGGCAACGGGAGTCACTACAGCCATTCCTGGACAACACTCTGCATTAGTTAAGTCTGATGGTACTCTTTGGGTCACGGGTAAAGGCGCTTATGGTGAATTAGGATTTAATAATGCCTTGGACCTTGCATCATGGACTCAAACGGGCGTCATGGGGAAACTGTCAGTCACGAAGGGTACCTATAGCAACAAGATAGCTTTAACCTGGGACAACGGTGATGGGATGTCATCCGGTTCTTCATTTGAGGTGTGGCGTTCACGCGGAAAAGATGGAACCAAAACGCTCTTAGCAACAGTATCCACATCTAGTTATGACGATACCTCAGCAGTAGAGGGTACTGTTTACGGATACTACATCAAGTTTTCCAATGGCACGATGACCGATTCTGAATATGGATATAGATCGCCACCTGCGTTTTCGACTACTCAGACAGGTAACTGGATCGATGCCTCAGTTGGTTTTTCACATACCATCGCGCTTAAAAATGATGGTCGCGTTTATTCGACCGGTCTAAATAGTTCTGGCCAGCTAGGAGACGGAACAACTGCCCAATCTGTCGCGTTTAAGCAAGTGATTACGGGGGTATCCGATGTTGCCGCTTTTGGAAACGAGAGTTACATCCTTAAAACTGATGGCACGGTCTGGAAAACAACAACTGCAGGCGGTTGGATGCAGACCATATCTGGAGTAGCGTCGCTTAAAGAAAACTTTGGTGGCGTAAATGCAATCAAGGCAGACGGATCAACCTGGAACGCCTCTACCGGTGTTCAGCAAACTATCAGTAGCCAAGCTTTAACTTCTTATGTTT
>DATBQC010000752.1:0-11177 GCA_036561065.1 Methylobacter sp.
ACTTGCAACTGGTTAAAGCTGGGTTCGATTTGTTCGATCGGGTCTTCCACGGTGCACAGGTTAACTTCGGGCGTAGCCAGGTGTTTCAGGGTTGAGTACAGCGTAGTGGTTTTTCCTGAGCCTGTCGGCCCTGTAACCAGGATGATGCCGTGCGAGTGTTGAATCAACCGGTTCCAGACGGTCTTCTCATGGTTGTTAAACCCCAGCTGTTTATAATCGCGGGTCAGCACTTCGGGATCGAACACGCGCATGACCATTTTCTCGCCAAATGCGCTGGGCATCGTGGAAAGCCGCAGCTCTATTTCTTTTGCGCCCGAGATATGGGTTTTAATGCGGCCGTCTTGCGGCAGTCTTTTTTCGGCTATGTTCATCCTGCCGAGAATCTTTAGCCGACTCATGACCGGATTCATAATGGCGGCGGGCAGTTGATAAACATCATGCAAGATACCGTCGATTCTAAAGCGCACATTGCCCTGGTTGCGGCGGGGTTCGATATGAATGTCGCTGGCGCGTTGGTCGAATGCGTATTGCAGCAGCCAGTTGACCAAGTTGACGATATGCTGGTTTTCTGCATCAAGGTTGCTGATCTGGCCCAGTTCCACCAATTGTTCAAAATTGTAGAGGGTGTTGGCTGACTGTCCGGCGGAGTTATCGGTCGCCCCTTTCAAGGATTTCGCAAATGCGTAAAACTCGCCCAAGTAACGCTTAATTTCATCGGGATTAGCCATCACCCGTGTTATCTGGCCCGGCTGGATTTTCTTTAGATCGGCCTCCCATGTGCGGATATAGGGTTCTGCGGTCGCAATGACGGCTTCGTCTTTGCTTACTTTGATCGGAAGGATGTTGTAATTTGAGGCGTAAGCGTGACTGTAAATTAAGGTCACGGAAGGGATGTCGATTTTTAACGGGTCGATGTAGTAATAGGGCAGGTTGACTTTTTTTGCCAGCCACTGCGTCAAGTTTTCAAGCGACAAGGGTTTTGCCAGCTGGGTTTGATCGGTTACGCCGCATTCAACAAGGATGTTGAGCGGGTGTTTGACTTGTTTGGCAGACGATTTCCCAAACATCTGGCAGTTTTTAAAGTCCGCGTCTGAAATTATTCCGTCTTCCTGTAACCAATATAATACCTGGCTAAGCGATAATTTGGCCTCTTGCGGACTTTTGGTATGGAGCATGGTATTAAGTTGGGGTTGTGCGGGTTGCTTGTGGTTAATTGTAACAGCCTGTGAAAATTTGAGGGCAGCTATGGTTGGCGATTATGCCCTACGGAGCGCTTCAACAACACATCCCAGACCGAACGCAGATTGGATTCAGGTTCGGGCAAAAGCCAAGTGATTACTATCTCTTCAATGGCCGCAAGGGTGCAGATCACCGCAGCCACTCGAAATGGCCAAGGCGGCCCCCCAAAAAACAGTACATACAAGGTCAGACCCATTGCGGCGGCGGCGATTTTCACCCCCCAGGTATGATAGCTGGTAAATCGCCCGAACTTGAAAACCCCCGCAAGTGCAGGCAGCAAGCAGCTGGCTACAATTAGGCCGACATAAAGCAGTTCACGGCTCACCACATTCGGCCACAGCCACCAGCAACACAGCGCAATAGTCAGGTAAGTGATAACGTCCGCCCAGCTGTCGAGGGTTGCGCCAAATTGGGTGACTTGTCCGGTCAAGCGGGCGACCATGCCGTCGAGCAGATCGGTTACAAAGGCAATCGCCAACAGTCCCATAAAGGCGATCGGGTGGCCATACCAGGCCATCCACAACAATACCGGAGCTGCGACAAAGCGAAATCCGGTCAGCAGGTTGGGTAAGGTCAGTCTGGACTGTGTGTTGTTCATAAAGTAAACGTGGCTGTTAATGGCGCATGGTCTGAAAGCGTATGCCACGGCGCGTAAGCCAGCCGATCACACGATACTGGGGTTAGTCCGCGATAATAAATACGATCCATCGGTAAAAAAGGCAGCCAGGACGGAAAGCTTCGCGCATAGCGCCCATGAGTCTCGCGGAAAATCTCCTGTAAACCCAGGTGGTCATGAAACAATCGATCGGCCTGTCCCAGCCAATCGTTAAAATCACCGGCGATAATCAGCGGTGCATCATGCGGCACATGGCTGTCGATCCGTGCGGATAATTTGCTTATCTGCAGGCGGCGCTCTTTGCCGGTCAGGCCGAAATGGATGCACACAATATGCAGGTCCCGGCTGCTGCCCGGCATTCGGTCGCATCGGTTCCCTACCGCTTGCGACACTTCTGACCTCCAGGGAGGGAGGGAATGCCGAGGACTGCCGGGAGCAGTCTCGGCCGCCATCCTTGGCAGTCGGATAACACCATGCAACAGGCTGCGGCTGGCCCAAGGGAAGGGCGATACATTGATATTTTCCCAGCTCACGAACGGATGCTTGCTCAGGATCGCATTGCCGTGATGGCCGGCATTGTAAACCGCATTCTTGCCGTAGGCGTGGAAGGGCCAAGTGTTTTCGGCGAGAAACTCAAGCTGAGACAAAACCGGCCAGTCGGCGATTTTTTGTTCATGCCGCAGATGTTCGCCTTGCATTTCCTGCAAGAACATCAAATCGGCATCGGCAGCTATCAATGCATCCCTGATCTGGTGCAGCACAAAGCGCCGGTTGCCGGTATTAAAGCCTTTGTGGATGTTGTAGGTTAACACCCGTAATCCTTGTTCATTCATGCGCGCTTTGATGGTGTAGTTTCGCGGTTAAAAACTTTAAAAGCTTATCACCACGAAGACACGAAGAGCACGAAGTTTTATTTTTTAGCATCCTTAGTGTCTTCGCGGTTAACAATCAACTAATAGGGGCGTTTTCTAATATGTAAGCGGTAAAGCACCGGCGAGACCAATTCCTCGATCAGAAAAAAAACTGTCACAACCAGAATGATGTCGATCAGGCTCAGCGCCAGCGGATCTTTCAATAGCAATATCGGTAACAACGATTCTGGCACTGTATCAAGACCTCGCGCCCGGCTACTTTCAGCGTAGCCCATTCGGCGTTTGATAAAGCTTGCCAGCAAATCGCCGACCATTGCCAGAGTGCCGAATAATGCCCCGGAAAAAGAATCCAATCCGCATAAAATTGCTGTCAGGGTGGTAAAAAAAACAGCTGAAAACAAGCCGCGCCAAGTTTTGGTATTGCCGAACAGGCGATGACCATCACTCAGCTGTAAGCCTTTATCCACCGGACTCGCCCAGCGCTTACCCAGCGTTTTATTGACCAGCACCGGCGCACCGTTCGAAGCAACCACCAATGCGATAGCCTGGATCAGGCAAAATAAACACTCCGATTGCGCAGTCATGTTGGAAACCTCGATTGCTCAGAAAAGCTGACCTTATTTGATCATAGTTGGCAAACTCTGTCGATTCAGTTTGCCGCCGGTTAAGCCCGCAAAACAGGCCGCTTAAAAATACTGTAAAATGCTGTAAAATGCCCAAACAGCAAAAATCACTTTAAGAGAAAACCATGATAGATAAAAAACTGCTCGATATTCTGGCCTGCCCTATATGCAAGAGCCCGTTGATTTATGACAAATCCAAGCAGGAACTTATCTGCAAAGCTGACCGTATCGCTTTCCCAATCCGTGATGATATTCCAGTCATGCTGGAAGATGAGGCCCGCAAATTAACCCATGACGAAATCGACGCATTAAAAAAATGAGCGTACGTTTTAAAGTCGTCATCCCCGCACGATACGGATCGACACGATTACCGGGTAAACCGTTGCTGAACATTGCCGACAGACCGATGATTGCGCATGTCTGCGAACGTGCACAGGAAGCCGATGCTGACGAAATTATTGTCGCCACCGACGATGTCCGGATTTTTCAAGCTGTCAGTGACTTGGGCTTTAAAGCGGTCATAACTCGCGCAGACCATCAAAGCGGCACCGAAAGGATTGCTGAGGTAGCAAGGGTTTGCGGCTGGGCGGGTGATGACATCATCGTTAATCTTCAAGGCGATGAGCCGTTGATTCCGCCTCCCTATATCCGTGATGTCGCTGCGGCATTGGCCGGGCAACAGCAGGCGGGTATCGCGACATTGGCGGCCCGAATCAATGATCCCGACGAAATCTTCAATCCCAACGCCGTCAAAGTTGTTTTGAACAAGGCCGGTTATGCGCTTTATTTTAGCCGCGCTCCGATTCCTTGGGATAGGGACTCGTTCGGATTGGGCGGCGGGCCTTCAGGAAAAATGCCATATCTTCGGCATATCGGCATGTATGCTTATACGGTTGATTTTTTAAACCGTTATTGCCTTTGGGATGCGTCAATACTTGAGTCGGTCGAATCGTTAGAGCAGCTGAGAATCCTGTGGCACGGCGAGGCAATCCGGGTGGAAATCGTCGATAAAACACCGGCTGCCGGTGTCGATACCCAAGAAGACCTGATGCGCGTGGAGCAAATATTGCGCTTGGATCATTAGCCTGTTTCCATTTGACATAGCGTTTTAATAACAGTACTTTGGACAACATTTTTTAACTTTCACTTAAACACCGGTTTTTTTAAGAGCTGTCAATGGAACAATTTCATAGAATAAGTCGTTTGCCCCCTTACGTTTTTAACATTGTTAATGACTTAAAAGCCAAGGCGCGCGCGGCAGGAGAAGACATTATCGATTTTGGCATGGGTAATCCAGACCAAGCCACGCCTGACCATATCGTCAATAAACTGGTTGAATCGGTCAAACGCCCCGATACGCATCGTTATTCGGTTTCCAAGGGCATACCTCGGTTAAGAAAGGCCATTTGCACGTGGTATAAAAACCGCTTCGATGTCGATTTGGACCCGGAAACCGAGGCCATTGTCACCATAGGCTCAAAAGAAGGCTTAGCGCATTTGGCGTTGGCGACTTTAGGGCCGGGCGATGTGGTGCTGGTGCCTAATCCCGCTTATCCGATCCATCCTTATGGTGTGGTGATTGCCGGCGCCGATCTGAGGCATGTGCCGATGGTTCCGGGCGGCGATTTTTTTGAAGAGTTGCAAAAAGCCATTGTCGATTCGTGGCCTAAGCCGAAAATGCTGATTCTTAATTTCCCCGGCAATCCGACTAGTCAGTGTGTGGAGCTGGATTTCTTCGAGAAAATTATTGCCGTCGCCAAAGAGCATAAAATATGGGTAGTACAGGATATTGCTTATGCGGACATCGTGTTCGATGGCTATGTAGCGCCGTCGATTCTTCAGGTCGAAGGTGCAAAAGACATAGCGGTAGAGTTTTTCTCATTATCGAAAAGCTACAACATGCCGGGCTGGCGTGTAGGTTTTATGTGCGGCAACAAAGAACTGGTTGCTGCGTTGGCACGTATTAAATCTTACCTGGATTACGGCACCTTTACGCCGATTCAAATTGCTGCGATTGCCGCGCTTGAAGGCCCGCAGGAATGTGTTGCTGAAATTGCCGAAATGTATCGAAAAAGACGCGACGTCTTGTGCGACGGCTTAGCAGCAGCAGGCTGGCCGGTTGAGAAACCCAAAGCCACCATGTTTGTCTGGGCGCGTATTCCCGAAGCGTATCAACACATGGGCTCGCTTGAGTTTTCCAAAAAACTGCTGGCGGAAGCCAAAGTGGCGGTTTCGCCGGGCATCGGCTTCGGCCAACATGGCGACGATCATGTCCGGTTCGGCCTGATAGAGAATGAACACCGTACCCGTCAGGCGGTTCGGGGCATACGCAACATGATGAAGAAAGACAAGGTCATATAATAATTTTTTAACTGGAGTTTGAATTGAAACCGGTAAAAGTAGGCGTATTAGGATTGGGTACCGTCGGTGGCGGCACCGTCAATGTATTGAAGCGCAATGCGGCGGAAATCGCCCGCAGGGCTGGTCGTGAAATCATCATTACCCGCGCCTCGGCCAAGGATTTAAGCAGGCAGCGTATTTGCGACACGCAAGGCATCGCCTTAACCACCGATCCTTTTGAAATTATCAATGATCCGGAAATTGAAATTATTCTGGAATTGATCGGAGGGGCAGGGCAGGTTAAAGACATGGTGTTAAAAGCCATCGAAAACGGCAAGCACGTCGTGACCGCCAACAAGTCGCTGATTGCGTTGCACGGCAACGAGATTTTCGCCAAAGCCAGCGAAAAAGGCGTGATCGTCGCGTTCGAAGCCGCTGTCGCCGGCGGTATTCCGATTATCAAAGCCATACGCGAAGGCTTAAGCGGCAACCAGATCGAATGGCTGGCGGGCATCATCAACGGCACCGGCAATTTCATCCTGACCGAAATGCGCGATAAAGGCCGCGATTTTGCTGACGTATTGGCCGAAGCGCAAGCCTTGGGCTACGCGGAAGCTGATCCTACTTTTGATGTGGAAGGCATAGATGCGGGTCATAAGTTAACCATTTTGGCTTCCATCGCTTTTGGCATCCCTTTGCAATTCGACAAGGTTTTTACCGAAGGCATTACCAAAATCACCCGTACCGATGTCGAGTATGCGGAGCAACTGGGTTACCGAATCAAGCATTTGGGCATCGCCCGCAGAACGCCTGAAGGCATCGAATTACGGGTGCATCCAACGCTGATCCCGGAGCGTCGTCTTATCGCCAACGTAGACGGCGTGATGAATGCCGTGTTGGTTAAAGGTGATGCAGTCGGCGCTACGCTTTATTACGGGGCTGGAGCCGGTGCCGAACCTACTGCGTCCTCGGTTGTCGCCGATGTGATTGATGTGGTTAGAGCTTTAACCTCCGACCCTGAAAACCGTGTGCCGCATTTAGCGTTTCAAGCCAATGCCTTGGCCGACATACCGGTGTTGTCTGCGGAACAGTTTAAGACCGCTTATTATTTGCGCCTTAATGCGGAAGATAAACCGGGCGTTTTGGCTGAAGTGACTCGAATTCTAGCCGAACATCAAATCAGCATTGAAGCCATCAGCCAGAAAGTACCGCTGAACAATGAAACTTCAGTGCCGATCATCATACTGACTCAGGTCACGCTGGAAAAAGAAATGAACGCGGCTATCGCTGAAATTGAAGCGCTAAAAACCGTCACAGGTAAAGTAAACCGCATCCGTCTGGAAACTTTGGGATAAATAAATGTCTACACATAAACACTACACCGGCCTGATTGAACGCTACAGAGATCGCTTGCCGGTCAGCGCAACCACCCGCATCATCAGTTTGAACGAAGGCAATACGCCGATGATTCAACTGCAAAATATTCCTCGCTTGATCGGTAAGGACGTTGATATTTACGTTAAGTTTGAAGGCCTGAATCCTACCGGCTCCTTTAAGGATCGCGGCATGACCATGGCGGTCACCAAAGCAGTGGAAGATGGCAGTCAGGCCATCATCTGCGCCTCAACCGGCAATACGTCGGCTTCTGCGGCAGCTTATGCGGCGCGTGCCGGCATTAAAGCCTTCGTGTTGATACCAGACGGCAAGATCGCCCAAGGCAAGCTGGCGCAAACCCTGATGTACGGCGCTGAAATCATCCAGATTAACGGCAACTTCGATAAAGGCATGGCGCTGGTTAAAGAGGTCGCCGAACAAGCGCCAGTCACCATCGTTAACTCGATCAATCCGTTCAGGATTGACGGGCAAAAAACCGCCGCCTTTGAAATTGTCGACGACCTCGGTTTCGCTCCTGACTATCACTGTCTGCCGGTCGGCAATGCCGGAAATATTACCGCCTACTGGAAAGGCTATACCGAATATGCTGCCAGTCGTGTGTGCAGTACTCGCCCGGTCATGTGCGGTTACCAAGCAGCCGGAGCCGCGCCTTTCGTAGCAGGACACATGATTGATGAGCCGGAAACTATCGCCACCGCGATACGCATCGGCCACCCCCAATCCTGGGATTTCGCCTGGGCTGCGCAAAAAGAGTCCGGCGGCTGGTTTGACAAGTTCACCGACGAACAGATTTTAGCGGCACAAAAAATGCTGTCCCAGTATGAAGGCATCTTTTGCGAGCCAGCCTCGGCAACCTCTTTAGCCGGAGCCTTGCAAGACATTGGCTCAGGAAAAATCCCTGAAGGTAGCAAGATTGTCTGTACCTTAACCGGTAACGGCTTGAAAGATCCTGATACCGCTATATCACAGTGCACAGCAGCACATCCGGTGACGATTGAAGCCAGTCTGGATGCGGTTAAGCGAGCTATTTTGGATTGTTTATGAGGACAGCGTTGTAAATTGAGCTATTAATAACTGATATTACGCAACAGCGTTGACGGGGGGATTAAATGGACAAACCTATCTCATTATTAATGGATAAACACATTACAACGGTCGATTTTAACGATACCATCTCCAAAGTTGAAGGAATAATGAACTCAGGCAAACTCTCGTTTGTAATCGTCATTGACTCGAATGGAAATTGTTTTGGTGTAATCAGTTACCCTGATATCTTGCGTTTTCATGTGACGAGTAAAAACCCAAAAAATGAACGAGCCTGGGAATTGTGTACGCATAAAGTGGTTGAAGTCAGTTCGGATACATCCGCCAGAGAAACAGCTAAGTTAATGATAAAGAAAAAAATTCACCACGTTGTTATAACCGAGAATAATCTCATAGTAGGGATTGTTTCATCAAATGATTTTGTAACGGAATATTTAAGGCAAAATCCGTAATATGCCGACTATCAGAATGTCTATGGCTTGTGCCCTGGTTCCCAAGCTCCGGCTTGGGAAGCTAGAGCTTCCAAATCTAGTTCCCGGGCTGGAGCTTGGGAACAAGCAAGTAATGCAAAGCCGACTTTTGTCGGCTTTTTTATTGAGAACCCCATGTATTATCAAGGTGTAAAAAAAACCATCGTTCCCCGTCCTGTTCCGAAAAAGCGCGCTAAGCTGGGTGAAATGCATCCGGTCTTGGAGCGCATCTTCTTAGCCAGAGGCTTAGCTTCGGAAGCGGAACTTGACAGAGCGCTGGCAAAACTTCCGTCGCCGTGGCTGTTATCGGGTATGGAAGCGTTAGTCGGTCATTTAATCGCGGCGATCAATGATCAACAACGGATTTGCATTGTGGCTGATTTTGATGCCGATGGCGCAACCAGTTGTGCTGTGGCTATCAAGGGCTTGCAATTGCTGGGGGCAGGGGAGGTAACGTTCGTTGTGCCGAACCGGTTCGAATACGGTTACGGCTTGACGCCGGAAATCGTCGATCTGGTTCAGCTGCAAAAACCCGATGTCATTATTACCGTGGATAACGGTATATCGAGCATAGACGGGGTTAGGGTGGCCAAAGACCTAGGCATAAAAGTCCTGATTACCGATCATCATTTGCCTGGGCATGAGCTGCCTATTGCTGATGCGATCGTAAACCCCAATCTGGTCGATGATAAATTCCCCAGCGGCGCATTGGCCGGTGTCGGCGTTATGTTTTATGTGTTAATGGCGTTAAGGAGCCGATTAAGGGAGCAGAACTGGTTCGAACAACATCAGGTCCAGGAGCCCAATCTCGCCCAACTGCTTGATTATGTCGCATTGGGTACGGTCGCCGACGTGGTAGCTCTGGATCAAATCAACCGCGTTCTGGTGCATCAAGGCTTATTGAGAATACGCACGGGGCGCTCGCATCCGGGCATAAAGGCGTTGATCGAGGTGTCGGGCAGAAAACCCGAAGCCGTTTTCGCCACCGATTTGGGCTTTGCGCTGGGTCCCAGGCTTAATGCAGCAGGGCGCATGGATGACATGTCGCTGGGGATTCAATGCCTATTGACCGATGATCCGGCACTGGCAAAACAAATGGCTCTGCAACTCGACGAGCTGAACAATGATCGGCGGGAAATAGAAGGGCAAATGAAAAACGAGGCTATGGCTTTGTTGCGCGAGATGAAAAGCCTTGATGAACACCATTTGCCTGCGGGAGTCTGCCTGTTCGACGCAAACTGGCACCAAGGCGTTATCGGCATTTTAGCGTCGCGAATTAAAGACCAGTTGCATCGCCCGGTTGTGGCTTTCGCGCCGGCCGGAAAAGATGAGATAAAGGGGTCTGCGCGCTCAATTCCCGGTGTTCATATTCGTGATGTGTTGAGCGATATTGCCGCAGCACACCCTAAATTACTGAGTAAGTTCGGTGGGCATGCGATGGCCGCAGGCATGAGTATAAAAATGCACGATTATCCGCCTTTTGCATTGGCTTTTGATGAAATGGTCGGAAAGCGTCTGGCAACTATCGACCTGGAGCAGAAGATTTATTCCGATGGCGAGTTGACTGAGCGGGAGATGACTATTGAGTTTGCCGATTTATTGCAAAACGCCGGCACTTGGGGGCAGGAATTCCCCGAGCCTGTGTTTGACGGGGTTTTCGATGTTATTCAAGCGCGCATAGTGGGGCAGCGCCATCTTAAATTGGTGTTGAGGAAACCATTCGGCGAGTTGTTAATCGATGCGATTGCTTTTTATGTTGATCAGCCGGAAAACTGGTTGGGTTTACGGCATATTAAGGCGGCTTACAAGCTGGACATCAATGAATTCAGGGGTAATCGCAGTGTGCAGTTTATAGTGCAGTATCTGGAAAAAATCACATAAAAAAGGGCGGATAAACCGCCCTTTTTTGTAAAGCGTAATGCTATTTTTAATGCTATTTTTTGGGTTCTGCAGGTGCTGCGGGTGCCGGTTCAGCTGCTTTTGCTGGCTCTGCTTTAGCAGGAGCGGCGGGTTTTTCTTCGGCTGTCTGTGGTGCTGCACCTTCTATTGATTTAGCTGGTTCTGCGGCTTTTTCGGTTGCCGCCGCGCCTTCAGCTGCCTTGGCAGGTTCCGCAGTAGGTTGTTCTGCCGCAGCTGGAGCCGCTTCAGCTTTTGGTTGTTCGTCTGTCAACGGCACCAAAATTTCCACTTTAGCCTGTTTGCGCAAACCTTCTATCATGCCTTGAACTTTTTTGCGTTGCAGAAAAGGTGTCAGTTGCTCTTTAACCGCTTCCAATGGAGGAGGCGTCAGCGCACGGGAGTCTTCCTTTAAAATCACATGATAGCCGAACTGGGTCTTAACTGGCTCTTTGGTGTATTTGCCTTTTTCCAAGGCCGCCACGGCTTCAGAGAAAGGAGCAACCATTTGTCCTGCGGAAAACCAACCTAAATCGCCGCCATTTTGTGATTCTTTAGCATCCAATGAATGCTTGTTGGCTAATTTGGCAAAATCGGCACCCTTGTCCAACTCAGCAATCAGTTTTTTAGCTTCTTCTTCGGTTTTAACCAGAATGTGGCTCGCTTTATACTCGGTTCCCTT
>DATBQC010000753.1:0-2935 GCA_036561065.1 Methylobacter sp.
TTGAAGCGCAAACAATATACTTTGCCTTTAGGAGGTCAAAATGAATGAAGACACATTAAACCTGGAAATCAGAAAATTCCTCAAACATGTCGGCATCACTTCACAACGCGAGATCGAACATGCCGTGCTTAAAGCGGTTGAAACCGGGAAATTGAACGGTTCCGAAACCATAGAAGTCAAAATGACACTGGAAGCGCCCGCTATCGGCGTCATCCATTGCATTGAGGAAAAAATAGCACTCGAATGAAATACCGGACAGAGGACAAAAACCATGAACAAGCACCTGAAGTTAGTTAGAGAATTTCACGACGCACTGTCTGTTCCGCAAGCAGAGCATGGCGCAAATACGCGGCTATCCGACATGGATATTGTGTTGCGCCAAGCGTTACTGATGGATGAAGGCAGCGCGGCATTAAAAGCGATTAAATCCGGCGACATGGTTGAAATATTGGCAGGTTTAGTCAACCTTGCCTACAGTGCGTTGGGCGCTGTTGCGATGCAAGGCGGCGATGTTACAGACAGCCCCGTAACGTGGCGGCATGATGGCTTTGTCTTATCGATCATGCGCATCCTGTCCGATAAAATCAATCATTGCAGCTCCGGCAGCAGCGATGATTATTCGGCCGTTTATTGCTTGTGCATTCATTTAGCCCGAGGTTTTATCAACGCGGATTTCGATAAGGCCTTTCAAATGATTCATGACGGCAAGATGTCCAAACCGGTTAAAATACCGGATTTAAGCGACTGTCTTTATGAATAGCACTCAACACCCGGAATTCCCGTTGACCGACGAATTGATTTATCTCAACCATGCCGCCGTAGCGCCCTGGCCGAAAAGAACCGGCGAAGCGGTGATCAAGTTTGCAGAACAAAACACCCGCTACGGCTCGCACTTTTATCTGGACTGGCTGAACAAGGAAGCCGAACTGCGCAGCCAATTACAGGCTTTATTAAACGCCCCCTCCGCTGACGATATTGCGCTGGTTAAAAACACCTCGGAAGCCTTGTCCTTTGTCGCCTACGGTTTGAAGTGGCAGCCCGGCGACAATATCGTGTCCAGCAATGAGGAGTTCCCCTCCAACAGACTGCCGTGGGAATCCCTGGCCGATCAGGGCGTGGAATTTCGCCAAGCCGATTTGCGTAGCGCTGACACGCCCGAGGATGCTTTATTTGCGCTGGTCGATGGCAATACGCGCTTATTGACCATCAGCTCCATACAATTCGCCTCGGGGCTGCGGATGGACTTGGAACGGATCGGCGAATTCTGTAAGCAGCGCGGCATCCTGTTTTGCATCGATGCGATCCAAAGCCTGGGCGCGGTGCAGTTCGATGTGCAAGCTTATCAGGCCGATTTTGTGATGGCCGACGGCCATAAGTGGATGTTCGGCCCCGAAGGCCTGGGCGTTTTTTACACCACACCGGAAGCCAGGGACAAGCTGAAGCTAACCCAGTACGGCTGGCACATGATGAAAGACATCCATAATTACGAAAACCAGCCGTGGGAGATCCACCCCACCGCCCGCCGTTTCGAATGCGGCAGCCCCAACATGCTGGGCATCCATGCGTTTTCCGCCAGCTTGTCTTTGCTGCAGGAAACCAGCATGGCGGCAGTCGAAGCGCAGATCTTGGAAAAGTCCGAGTATTTAATCAATGCGATTGATAAAAACGCGCAGCTGGTTTTATTGTCTGGACAACACAGTCGGCTCAAATCCGGCATTGTCATCTTCAAACACCGGACGGTTGCCAACGACGTATTGTATAAACACTTGCAGGACAACGGCGTGGTTTGCGCCATGCGCGGCGGCGGCATCAGGTTTTCGCCGCATTTTTACAATACGCTGGAGGAAATCGACCGGGCGTTGAGGCTGGCTTCAAGCGTAGAGAGTTAGCGCCCATGAATCGGACTGCCTCACTTGCCGCCTTAGTCAAAGTTACGATGCCCATCCACGAGGCAGTCTCGCGCTTGGCGGAATTTTCGTGGGACAGCGAATCGGAATTAGTACTTCTTACCTCGGAGAACTTTTGCCATGTCTTGTCGTTGTTCAAGCAAGGCTCACTTTCAGCCGCCGAGGTCGAAGATTGGGCAAACGCACTGGAGGGCCGTGATGATGTTGGCTTTGCTACTGAGCAGGCTCGTGAGCTACTGCATGAGCTTGCGAATCCCCTGCTTACGCAGCCCTTGTCTGGTGAGCGAGCTGGTTTCTGGCTCTCTCAGCTTCAGCATGGTCGCTAACCCTGCGCTCAAGTTCGCTCCCTTCGGTTGCTGGGACGCGCCTGCGGCGCGCCCTTAGCTCCACGTTATAGGATGGGCTGACGCAGGAAGCCCATCGTGCTATCAAGACCGATCAGAGGCGGCAAATGACACAAAGGCAGGCCTGATGCTAAAATTGCCGTTTCAATAAGTTTAATTTTTTAGGAAGAGCATGAGCAAAATTACCATCGAACACAATCCTAGTGAAGAGCGTTTAAAAGAGCTGGGTGTTTCCAACTGGGAAATCTGGGAAAAAGAAATTTCAAAATTCCCAATAGATTTTGATGACACTGAATGCGCCTATATCCTGGAAGGCGAAATTTTGGTAACGCCAGCTAACGGTGAGCCGGTACGAATTCTGCCAGGCGATCTGGTGTCGTTCCACAAAGGATTGGATAGTCAATGGGAAGTGGTCAAGCCATTGCGCAAGCATTACAGCTACGATTATCCCAACGGCATTTAGCCGATAACCCGACATAGACTGCTTTTGTCGGGTTACGCTAGCGCTCGGCAATTGCTCTACCTCCTACATAACCCACAGGGAGGTGGGGAATGCAGATATTGCAGGAGCAAATATCTGTCCATGCAGTCGTAACCCGACGAAGTTTATTTTTTATAAAACTTTTTGGTATAGCAGGCCATCAGCAGCCCTTTGACCGTTGCAATATCGCTTTGTTTATAAAT
>DATBQC010000754.1:0-3043 GCA_036561065.1 Methylobacter sp.
CAGAAAAATAAAGCGCTGGGTTACCGGGAGCAATGCCGCCACGTCCGAGGCGATGAAATATTCGCCGATACCGACTCCGATAACCAGCGGACTGCCTTTTCTGCATGCTATCAGCGTGTCGGGATCATCAACACTCATGATACCCAACGCATAGGCTCCATCAAGTTTTTTGACAGCCTTCTTAACGGCGCTGAGCAATCCGTCGCTGGCCTGTCCTGAGCTTGGCCGAAGGGATTCCATCGCGTGATATATTTCATGCGCAATCACTTCGGTATCGGTTTCCGACGTAAACTCATAGCCAAGTTGCTGCTGCACTTCCCTTAAATGACCATGGTTTTCAATAATGCCGTTGTGCACGACTGCCACTTTATTCCTGCAAATATGCGGATGTGCATTTGCGGTACTGGGTTTGCCGTGGGTAGCCCAACGGGTGTGCGCTATGCCGATATGGCCTGAGATAGGGTCGGCCTCCAGCAGCATTTCCAAGCCTTTTACCTTGCCCAGTTCTCGCTTCCGGTAAATTTGCTGGTTGTTGACGACCGCCAATCCCGCGGAATCATAACCGCGATATTCCAGCCGCTTCAAACCCTCCAGTAAAATGGGCACTACATTTCGTTGCGCGATGCCGCCTACAATTCCACACATATTATTTCTCCTGTTTTACAGGCCGTTGCCATCCGGCAAGGGTCACCTGTTTAGCCCTGCTTAAAGTCAACTGATTCTCAGGGCTGTCTTTGGTGATCGTCGACCCTGCACCAATCGTGGCGTTTTTGCCTATCGTAACCGGGGCAACCAGCTGGCTATTCGAGCCGACAAAAGCGCCGTCTTCAATAACGGTCCTGAACTTATTCACGCCATCATAATTACAAGTAATGGTTCCTGCGCCGATATTGACCTTACTGCCTACCGTCGTATCGCCGATATAGCTTAGATGGTTTATCTTACTGCCTGCCGCTACCGATGATTTTTTGATTTCTACAAAATTGCCGATATGAACATCATTTGCCAGTACACTTTCCGGCCGGAGTCTGGCATAAGGGCCGATCCGGCTACCTTGTCCTATCACCGCATCCTCAATAACGCAGTTTGCAAGAATTTCTACATTATCACCAATGACAGAGTTTTTTATATTAGTATTGGCACCTATTTTGACATTGCTACCGATGCTGTTTTTTCCTTCCAAGATCACATTAATATCGATTTCTATGTCTTGGCCGAGGCTTTCAATCGTACCTCGTTGATCAAAACGCATCGGGTCATATAGAGTCACGCCCTGTACCATCAGGCTATAGGCTTGCTCTTGCTGATAGACGCGCTCCAAGTGGCTGAGCTGTATTCGATTATTAACACCCAGAACTTCATCTTCGGTTTCCGGCTGGCTGGTAATAATGTTGACTTGATCGGCAACAGCCATTTCAATCACATCGGTCAAATAGTATTCACCCTGGGCGTTGCTGTTATTCAACCGGCTCAGCCATTGTTTGAGCTGTTTGCCTTGCACCGCCATGATGCCGGTATTGATTTCATTGATTTGTTTTTCAGCGTCGGTCGCATCTTTTTCCTCGACAATTTTTGTGACCTTCCCCGCTGCATTCCTGACTATTCTGCCGTAACCCGAAGGATCTGCAAGATTCACAGTTAGTAAAGCCAGAGATTGTTCATTGACATTGTTTATCAGCAATTTGACGGTAGCTAACTTCAGCAATGGCACATCGCCATACAGGATCAACACGGTATCGGCATCGGCGATTTGGTCGCTGACCTGCTGTACAGCGTGCCCCGTGCCTAGCTGTTGCTTTTGCTCCACCCAGCCGGCATCCAGATTATTTAACGTACTGGTAACCAGCTCGGAACCGTGGCCGACAACGATCTTGATGACATTGTTTTCCAATTGCTTGGCTGTGTCGTAGACATGTTGCAACAAAGGCCTGTTGGCAATTTTATGTAAAATCTTGGGCAGTTCCGAACGCATACGCGTTCCTTTGCCCGCAGCCAGAATAATGGTTGTTATTTTCATTTGATATTCCTTTAAACCAAAAAAGCCCGATAGCGCATTAACACGTTACCGGGCTTTCTAAAAGGGTCATGACGGGTCGTGCAATATTCCCACTACCCGCCGCGTTTTCTAAGTCTATCCAAGGTTCTTAATTGCATGATGGCATCCTGCAATTGTGCCTGAGCCGTTACAAAATCGATTTTACCCGACTTATCCGCCAATGCTTCTTCAGCCCTGGCCTTGGCTTCAATTGCTGCTGCCTCATCAATATCTTTCGCTCTTATCGCTGTGTCAGCCAGGATGGTAATCAGATGCGGCTGGATTTCCAGCATACCACCTGACACATAGAACGGATAAATTTCTTTATCGCTGACTTTTACCCGAACTTCGCCGGGCTTTAGTCTGGATATTAATGGCGCATGCCGCGGTGAAATGCCCACTTCGCCAAGTTCGGCAGGAGCAAATACCATTTCCGCTAATCCGGAAAATATTTCCTTTTCTGCACTAACGATGTCTACATGTACGGTCATGGTCATGATTATTACCTACAAGTTTTATTTCATGCCTTTTGCTTTCTCAAGCGCTTCGTCTATGGTACCGACCATATAAAAAGCCTGCTCAGGAATCGCATCGTATTCACCGTCGATAATGCCTTTAAAGCCGGCAATGGTATCTTTCAGTGACACATACTTACCGGGAGAACCGGTAAATACCTCAGCAACGAAGAAAGGCTGAGACAAGAAACGTTGCATCTTACGTGCTCTTGATACAGTCAATTTATCTTCTTCAGATAATTCATCCATACCTAAGATCGCGATAATGTCGCGTAATTCTTTGTAGCGTTGCAGGATACCCTGAACTTTACGAGCCACATCATAATGCTCTTGTCCAATAACCAATGGATCCAACTGACGGCTGGTGGAATCCAGCGGATCAATCGCAGGATAAATACCCAACTCGGCAATTTGACGAGACAATACTACGGTCGCATCCAAATGCGCAAACGTGGTTGCAGGCGATGGATCGGTCAAGTCATCCGCAGGTACG
>DATBQC010000755.1:0-4507 GCA_036561065.1 Methylobacter sp.
TCAATGGTAGCATAAGCGATATTTTTAGTCCGCGATAGTGAAATTATTATGTGGAATTTATGACTTACTCAGTAATTAATGAAATTGTTGTACAAAGCGATGCCGAATTGTCGGCGGCCCAAGCCCACGGCATGGCGACGGGCATGTTATGCGCCAACGAACAGGCTCAAAGTGCCGAGTGGTTAACCGAGTTGTTTTTGCACGCATCGCCGGTAGCAGATGAAGACAGGGTAACGCTGATGCATTTGTTCGAGGATACGCAAGATTTATTGGCGAGTAATAACTTCGAGTTCGACTTGTTGTTGCCGGGCGATGAGGCCTTGTTGAGTGAGCAGGTCGAGGCGTTAACTTATTGGTGCCAAGGCTTTTTATTGGGCGTGGGTTTTACTCATGCGGCCGCCGACTTGTCCAGGGAAGCGACCGAAATTTTAAAAGACATTGCAGAATTCACTAAGCTGGATACGGAGGCTGAAGGTGAGGAAGATGAGGGTGATTTTATGGAAATTACTGAATACATGAGGTCGGCCGTTTTATTGCTGAAGAGCGAATTAAATAACAAAGGCGAAAGATGAAAGACGAAAAAATCTCCGCGAACCTTTGGCCCTTAGTCTTTTGCCCTTAGCCTGATTTTAATATGAAACAAAGTGAATTTAAAAAACGCCGCAAGCAATTAATGCAGCACATCGGCATCGGCAATATTGCGCTGATAGGTAGTGCAGCAATCCGTACTCGCAACCGGGATGTGAATTATCCGTTCAGGCAGGATAGCGATTTTTATTATCTGACCGGCTTTAATGAGCCGGATTCCCTGGCCGTTTTTATCCCGGGACGCAAACAAGGCGAATATATTTTATTTTGCCGCGAGTTCGACGAAAAAAAGGCTTTATGGGAAGGCGCACACGCTGGTCTTGAAGGCGCCACCACGCATTATAAAGCCGACGATTCTTTCCCGATTGACGACCTGGACGACATTTTGCCGGGCATGCTGGAGGATAAGGGCAAGGTCTACTATCCGATAGGACGGGATTCTGACCTTGACCACAATTTATTGGTCTGGATCAATCATATCCGCAGCCAGTCCAGAAGCGGCGTCACTGCGCCGGGCGAGCTGGTTTCGCTGGAGCATATCCTGCATGAAATGCGCCTGTTCAAGAGCGCTGAAGAGCTTAAATTGATGCGCCGGGCCGCTGACGTGTCCGCCAAGGCGCATGTTAAAGCCATGCAAAAATGCAAACCGGGTCTGTATGAGTATCAGATAGAAGCGGAAATTATTTATAACTTTATCCAGGACGGCTTGCGCGCGGTTGCTTATCCTTCAATTGTGGCAGGCGGAAAAAATGCCTGCGTTCTGCATTACACCGAAAATGCCGATAAATTAAAAAACGGTGATTTGCTACTGATTGATGCCGGTGCAGAGTGCGACCACTACGCAGCCGACATTACCCGTACATTTCCGGTTTCCGGTCGCTTTAGTGAGCCGCAAAAACAGCTTTATCAATTGGTCTTGGATGCCCAGGCGGCGGCCATCGATCAGATCAAGCCGGGTTTGCCGTGGCATCTGGCGCATGATGCTTCTGTTGAGGTGCTCACCAAGGGTTTGGTATCGCTGGGACTTCTAAAAGGCAAGGTGGCTAAGCTGATCAAGGATGAAAAATACAAACAGTTTTACATGCACCGGATCGGTCACTGGTTAGGCATGGACGTGCATGATGTCGGCGACTATAAACTGGACAAGGAATGGCGCTTGCTGGAGCCCGGCATGGTGTTGACCATAGAGCCGGGATTATATATCCCGGCGGATTGCCTGACCGTTGACGAGCAATGGCGCGGCATAGGCATACGCATTGAAGACGATGTACTGGTAACCGCTCTGGGGCATGAAATTTTGACCGGCGGCGTGCCTAAAACCATTGCGGAAATTGAAAGCTTAATGCAGGCGAGCTGATGCAACATGATTATGACTTAGTGATTGTCGGCGGCGGGTTGGCGGGTAATTGTCTGGCGCTGGCGTTAAAAGAAACCGGGTTGAAGATTGCGATAGTTGAAGCAAGCACCCACGAACAACACCGTGCGTCTCCTGCCGGGGACAGGGCGTTGGCGTTGGCCGCCGGTACCGTAAAAATGCTTGAGGCGCTGAGCATCTGGCAAGGCATCAGTCAGGCCGCGACAGCCATCAAAAACATCCACATTTCCGACCAAGGTCATTTCGGTAAAGTCAGGCTCTCGGCGCGAAAAGAAAACGTGGAAGCATTGGGCTATGTTATTACCGCAAGAGATATTGAAGCGCATGTCGCCAAGCTGGTAACGGAGGCGGATATAGAGCTGATTAGCCCGGCCCGTCTGGTCGGATTGATGGCCGGTAATGATGCCGTCAATGTCAGCCTGAAACGCGACGATGAATCGTTAAACATATCGGCCAAACTGCTGGTCGGTGCGGATGGAGGCAACTCCTCGGTTCGCAAGCTGTTGGAAATATCTCAGCACATCACCGAGTATGGGCAGACCGCGCTGGTCACCACGGTAAAATCATCCCTGCCCCATAAAAATATCGCATTCGAGCGTTTTACCGCTTCCGGGCCATTGGCCTTGTTGCCGGTTGATAAAGACCAATGCGCCGTAGTCTGGACGCGCAGCAGCGAAGATGCCGATGCGCTGATGTCCGGCAGCGAGGCGGATTTTTTGGACGAGCTTCAGCACTGTTTCGGTTATAGGCTGGGCGAACTTAATTTGGCAGCGCCTCGGCGGGCGTTCCCGTTGTCGCTGATACGCGCCGAAAAAATGATTGCCGCCCGAACCGTGATTATCGGCAATGCGGTGCATCAGTTGCATCCGGTTGCCGGGCAAGGCTTTAACTTAGGCTTGCGCGACGTTGTGCAGTTGGCTGAAATGATCATCAAGCAGCATCAGGAAAATCAGGATATAGGCGCTGCCGATTTCTTAACGGCTTATGCCGAATCCCGGCAAAAAGATCACGATCAAACCATCGGCTTTACCAATAGCGTGGTGCGGATTTTTTCCAATGACTGGCTGGCATTGGCTGCCGCCAGAAATATCGGCTTGGCGGTATTGGATCATATTCCTGGCGCTAAAGCATTGCTGACGCGTCATGCGATGGGCTTGGCCGGGCGTTTGCCCCGGTTGGGCAGCAGGAGATAGAGTCATGATCGAACGCTATGAAGTGATAGTCTGCGGCGGCGGCATGGTGGGTGCGGCGACAGCTTGCGCGTTGGCGCATGGCGGCATCAAGGTCGCGTTGCTGGAGCGGTTTAACCCTGAACGACAGTGGCCATCAGAGCCGATTGATATTCGGGTATCTGCACTAACTAAAGCCTCCCAGAACATACTGGAAATGTTGGGGGCTTGGCCGGGCATGGTGCAACGCGGCGTTTGCGCTTATCGCGACATGCGGGTATGGGATGCCCGTGCCGATGGCGAATTGCATTTTGACTGTGCCGATACTGAGTTCAATGAGCTAGGACATCTGGTCGAAAACAGAGTCACCGTCGCTGCCCTTTGGGATCAGCTGGACAGCTTGCCCTCGGCCACCTGCATTACCCCGGCGACCGTCGTCGATATGCAGCTAAACGAAAACGGCAGACAATTACGGCTGGAAGACGGTCGAATCCTGGAGGCCGATCTGATCATTGCGGCCGATGGGCGCGACTCTGCATTAAGGACGATGGCAGGTATAGCCGTGACCGGTTGGGAGTATCACCAGGATGGCTTGGTCGCTACGGTAAGCACTGAAAAAAGCCATCAGTTCACCGCGTGGCAACGTTTTCTGGATGAAGGGCCATTGGCTTTTTTACCGCTGAAAAACGGGCAGTGCTCAATCGTTTGGACCTTGAGTTCGGCAACGTCAAAAACCTATCTGGCGCTTGCCGATCAAGACTTCCTGCAAGTTCTGGAGCAAGCTTCAGGCGGCATTCTCGGCAAGATGCTGGAAGTCGGACCGCGCGCTGCATTTCCTTTGCGCTTCCAATACGCGAACAATTACATCGACCAGCGTTTCGCGTTGTGCGGCGATGCCGCCCATGCAATGCATCCTTTGGCCGGACAAGGCGTGAATGCCGGGCTGTTGGATGCCGCAGCGATTGCGGAGCTGGTCATCCAAACCAAGCAGGACAAAAGGCCTTTATCCAGCTCCCGCTTCCTGCGCCGTTATGAGCGTTGGCGTAAAGGCGATAATCTAATGATGATGTCGAGCATGGATGTGCTGAACAAGACTTATGGCGTGAGCTCGCAGCCCTTGGTCGGCTTGCGCTCGGCAGGAATGAACTGGGTCAATAACTCGGCGCTGGTCAAGGCTTATTTTAACCGCTATGCGATGGGCTTACGGGACGATTTGCCCAAGCTGGCAAAAAAACAAATTTGCTGGTAAGCATAAGGTTTTTGAACTTAAGTATCGGACAGGTTTGCAGTTTTTCGAATTAGAATTTTCCCTGCGCACTGGCTTCTGGTATATTCCGCCTCTAGCGATAAGGTTTACCTACATGGACAGATATTC
>DATBQC010000756.1:0-5966 GCA_036561065.1 Methylobacter sp.
CACAAGTTGATGGCTTGAAAACTTCTGTTGCTCAAGCATCTGCTGATGCTGCTTCTGCTTCTTCACAAGCTGCTGCTGCTGAAGCTGCTGCTAACCGTGCAGCTCAGTATGCTCAAGACACAAACAGCAAACTGGACAGCATGTTCAAAAAATCAATGATGAAATAAATCATCGCTGATTTAAAAATAAAAAGCCCGGTGGGATTCCACCGGGCTTTTTTTTTGAGTGTATGATTGAGTTATGTGGATTTGAATTCAGGCCCAGCTCAGTCATGGTAGAATAGATCCTTTTTGAATCCATCACATTCATGCGTTTAGTTAGAGGATTATCTCATTTAGAGCCGCTAGAAAACGGTTGCGTGCTGACGATTGGAAATTTTGACGGTCTGCACTTAGGTCATAAAGCCGTAATAGAAAAGCTGGCTGAGCGGGGCGAAACATTAGGGCTGCCGGTCGTTGTTATGACCTTTGAGCCGCAACCGCTGGAGTATTTCCTGGGTGAAAATGCACCGTCACGGTTGATGCGCCTGCGGGAGAAAGTGCTCGGGTTTGCTAAATTGCCCGTTGATGATTTATTGATATTACGATTTAATCAACACTTTGCCGACTGCGATGCCGAGCAATTTATTGAAGATGTCCTAGTAAAAAAATTGAATATAAAACATCTGGTGGTCGGGGATGATTTTCATTTTGGCAAGGCCAGGCGCGGTAATTTTGCGCTGCTCAAGGACAAGGGCAAGATATTTGGTTTTGATGTCGAAGATACCGGGTCTTACCAAGTCGCCGGGCTTCGGGTCAGCAGCACCTTGATCAGGGATGCGCTAGGCGATGGCGATTTGGCGCTGGCTGAAAAACTGCTCGGTTGCCGCTATTCGGTTTGCGGACGTGTGGCCCATGGCGACAAACGCGGTAGAACCATCGGCTATCCCACTGCCAATATACAGATGTTTAGAAAAAACACCCCCGTTAACGGCGTGTTTGCCGTGACCATGACCGGCATTGATGGACGAGAATTTGAAGGTGTTGCGAATGTAGGCACCCGGCCCACGGTTGATGGAGGGGCTAAAGTTATACTGGAAGCGCATTTGTTCGATTTTGATAGGGAAATTTACGGGCGTTATGTGGAAGTGCATTTCAAACAAAAGATCAGGGACGAAATGCGTTTTAAGACACTGGACGAACTTAAGGTCCAGATTGTAAAAGATGTGGCTGAGGCCAAAGCCGCGCTTAGCTCCCAGCACGCTTGCGGCATACACACCCTCCCTGGTGATAAAAATTTTTGCTGAGTGAAATTGCTATGACGATGGATTATAAAAAAACACTGAATTTACCCAACACTGCGTTTCCGATGAAAGGCAATCTGGCCCAGCGCGAGCCGGAACGCCTGAAAAAATGGAACGAAGCCGACCTATATAACAAAATCAGGCAGGAGTTTGCCGGAAGACCGAAGTTTGTTTTGCACGACGGCCCTCCTTACGCTAATGGCGAAATTCATATCGGCCATGCGGTTAATAAGGTGTTAAAAGACATCATTGTTAAATCAAAATCGTTAAGCGGTTTCGATGCGCCTTATGTGCCGGGCTGGGATTGTCACGGTTTGCCGATTGAATTGCAGGTGGAAAAGAAAATCGGCAAGGCGGGTGTTAAAGTTTCCCCCGCCGTGTTTCGTAAAGCATGCCGCGAATATGCCGGAAAGCAGGTCAACATACAAAAAGAGGCCTTCATTCGGCTGGGCATTTTGGGCGACTGGGAAAATCCGTATTTAACGATGGATTTCGCCTTTGAGGCCGACATCGTGCGCTCACTGGGGAAAATCAGCCAAAACGGCCACATAGCTAAAGGCGCGAAACCTGTGCACTGGTGTACCGATTGCGGTTCGGCGCTGGCCGAGGCGGAAGTCGAGTACGAAGACAAACATTCGCCTGCGGTCGATGTGCGTTTTCAGGTCGTTAATGAAGCCGGATTTTTAAGCCAGTGCCATCATGTGCCTGAACATGAAGGTGCCGGGCCGTTATCGGTGGTTATCTGGACAACCACGCCGTGGACATTGCCCGCCAACCAAGGCGTGGCTTTAAACCCGGAACTGGAATATTCGGTAGTGCAATGCGAAAAAGACGGTAAAAAAGAGCGTCTGGTCGTTGCCGAAGCTCTGCTTAAAGATGCGATGCTGCGTTACGACATCGAAAACTACCATGTCATTGCCTATTGCAAAGGCTCCGAGCTGGAGCATCAATTATTGCAACATCCTTTTTACGACCGGCAAGTGCCGATCATTCTGGGCGATCATGTCACCACTGAAGCCGGTACCGGTGCGGTTCACACAGCGCCGGGACATGGGCAGGACGATTATGTGGTCGGCTTGAAATACGGTTTGCCGGTCGATAATCCAGTCGGCAATGACGGGGTTTTCCTGCCGAATACGGAAATTTTTGCCGGTGAACATGTGTTTAACGCTAATGCCCACGTATTGGAGGTACTGGAACAGCAAGGCAAGTTGGTGCATCATGTCGCGATACTGCACAGTTATCCGCATTGCTGGCGGCATAAAACCCCGATTATTTTCCGGGCCACTCCGCAGTGGTTCATCTCGATGAACAAAAACAAACTTCGCGAACAGGCGTTGGATGAAGTCAAACGCGTCGCCTGGATTCCAGAATGGGGCCAAGCTCGCATTGAAAGCATGATGGAAGGCCGCCCGGACTGGTGTATTTCCCGTCAGCGCACCTGGGGCGTTCCGATCACGTTTTTCGTCCATAAAGAAACCGGCGAATTGCATCCGCGTACGGCCGAATTGGTTGAACAGGTGGCGCAGCGCATCGAACAGCAAGGTATAGAGGCCTGGTTTGAGCTGGATGCTGCTGAATTATTAGGCGATGAAGCCGAGCATTACGAAAAAATGACCGATACGCTGGATGTCTGGTTCGACTCAGGCGTAACCCATGCCTGCGTATTGGACAAGCGTGAGCAGCTGCATTTTCCGGCCGATTTGTACCTGGAAGGCTCCGACCAGCATCGCGGCTGGTTCCAATCATCTTTACTGACCTCGGTAGCCATGAAAGAGGTCGCGCCCTACAAGTCCGTTCTGACGCACGGCTTTACCGTCGATGCCGAGGGTAAGAAAATGTCCAAATCGAAGGGCAATGTTATCGCCCCGCAATCGGTCATGAAAGACTTGGGCGCGGATGTGCTGCGCCTTTGGGTTGCCGCGACCGATTATCGAGGCGAGATGAATGTGTCGGATGAGATTTTAAGACGCACCTCGGACGGTTACCGACGCCTTAGAAATACCGCGAGATTTTTATTGTCAAATCTGGACGATTTCGACCCGGCGCAACATGCGGTTGAAGATAAAGATTTGCTGGCTCTGGATCGTTGGGTGGTGGACAGGGCGCACAGCTTGCAGGAAGAAATCATAGCCGCATACGAAACCTATCAATTTCAGCATATTTATCAGAAAGTGCATCATTTTTGCGTGATCGATCTGGGCGGTTTTTACCTGGATATCATCAAGGATCGTCAGTACACCGCCAAGGCCGACGGTTTGGCTCGGCGTTCCGCGCAGACCGCGATGTATCATGTGCTTGAAGCGTTGACCCGTTGGTTGGCGCCGATTATCAGCTATACCGCCGATGAAATCTGGCAATACTTACCGGGCGAGCGTAGCGAGTCGGTGTTTTTGGAAACCTGGTATCAGGGCTTGGTTCAACTGGATGACGATGCTGTTTTGAATCGCGAGTTTTGGCAAAAAGTCATGACCGTTCGGGCCGCTGTCGGCAAGGAACTGGAAAAGAGCCGGGCTAAAGGCGACATTGGTTCCTCATTGAATGCGGAAATTGAACTGTACTGCAATGCCGAGTTTGTTGATGACTTAAACCGCTTGTCGGATGAACTTCGTTTTATCTTTATTACTTCCAATGCCACTGTCTTGGCTGAAAGCAGTGCTCCAGAAGATGCCATTCAGACAGAAATTGACGGTGTTAAATTAAGAGTCGTCGTTTCAGAGCATCAAAAATGCGTACGCTGCTGGCATCAACGGCCAGAAGTGGGCACGCAAGCGGCACACCCCGAACTGTGCGGCCGTTGTATTGAAAATGTGGCGGGCGATGGCGAGAGCCGGCAATATGCGTGAGTTTGTTATGTTGAAATGGCTATGGCTGTCGTTGCTGGCGATAATTCTGGATCAAGCGAGCAAGCTTGCGATAGCGGGTTCCATGCAGCTTTATGAATCCATCGAGATCATGCCGTTTTTTAAGTTGACCTATGTGCATAATACCGGCGCAGCATTCAGTTTCCTAAGCGAAGCAGGCGGCTGGCAGCGCTGGTTTTTTGCCGGATTGGCGTTGGCGATTAGCGCAGTCATCGCGGTTTGGCTGACCCGGTTGAAAAAACATGAAACTCTGCTGGCGGTGGCTTTGGCGCTGGTTTTGGGTGGCGCCGTCGGCAATTTGATTGATCGGCTGGCTTACGGTTATGTGATCGACTTTCTCGATGTTTATTACGATACTTGGCATTGGCCCGCTTTTAATATCGCAGATTCCGCCATTACCTTGGGCGTGATGTTAATGTTGGCTGAGTCGTTCGGCTTGGGTCAATCGAAAGAGCAGGTTTAAAAACCATCACCACGAAGTTTATTTCTTCGTGTCCTTCATGCCTTCGTGGTGAATAAAAGCTTTTAATTGCCATTTGCTACCATTCCCTATAGCCGATTTGAGTGGGTAATGGATAGTTACGACTAAGGCTATTTCAATAACTCTAAAAGCCTTTGCCAGTCAAACGATGCGCCCGGATCGGTTTTTCGTCCGGGCGCAATGTCGCTATGCCCCACAATGCGCTGTGTCGATAGCTTGGGATAAGCTTTTAGCAAGGCGCTGACCACTGCGGCAAGTTGTTCATATTGCCTGTCGGTATAGCCAATATATTCAGTACCTTCCAGTTCAATGCCGATAGAAAAATCATTACATCGTTCCCGGCCGCCGTAATTCGATTTTCCCGCATGCCAAGCGCGCTTATCGAATGGCACATACTGAACACAGCCCCCATCGCGCTTAAGCAGTAAATGTGCCGATACTTTGAGCTGATAAATTTCTTTAAAATAGGGATGTTCGTCAGGATCGAGCCGATTGCAAAACAGCTGGGCTATATAATCATTGCTAAACTCGCCGGGCGGAAGGCTAATGCAGTGGATAACCAATAATGAAATATCTTCCGGATCCGGCCTTTCATCAAAGTTTTGTGACGGAGTTTGGGGAATTCCGGTTAACCGGTGTTGGTTTATTTTCATGGCTTAGTCAAAAAAGTAAAAACGGAAACACAGCACAGTATTAGGGGCAAATGGGCCTATTATTAGCCATAACATTACTTGGGGGCTAGGCCATGACTAATTTATTTTTAAATGACAGCAGAACTATTGCTATGGATGATCGGTCGCACATGAATTCAAATTTGGGACAATCGAATAAATCCCGTATTTTCGCCAACGTCAAGCCGGTTTTTTTTGAGCATTTTGAACAAGCGGTTGATAATTGTTGTATGCGGCTTGATCTTGAGTTCGGCTTACAGTTAGGCAAAAACCGCGAAAAAATGAGCAAAGAGCAATACATAAAGCTGCTGGAATACCTTCGTTCAGCTCGTAAAGAAATTAAGCGGAATTATTTGTCAAAAGTTAACGATATGTTCGATGGCAGTCATCAGAAAGTTGCATATATCCAGGGCGGGCAATTGGATTTATCTAAAGTTTCGCTAATCAGCGATGACACGGTAAAAGAAAATCACGCGATTGCTGCAATTATCCGTCAGTGTGAACATTTATTTTATGAGGAACTAACCAGCCTTAATTATACGCAGCTTGCAATCCAATCGGGCAGGCAGACGATTGCCGGTAGTCAAAATCCGATATTTCCGGAGAAATTGGTTCGAGCCTTGGTTGATGTCGTTAAGCCGTTGAAATTAAATGCAGATGCAAGGATT
>DATBQC010000757.1:0-2057 GCA_036561065.1 Methylobacter sp.
TTTGTTGTAAAACTGGCAAAATTTAGACGCCGTTTTTCAGTAATGGCGGCCAATATGGGGTGCTGGTAACAATTTATCTTAAATCAATGCGATGCGCGCTTTTCGATGCTTGGCTATTTTTTAATAAGCATCTTTGAGATCAGATGCTGGTGATAGCTGGAGAGTCTGAAGGGAAGGGGACAAACTGTTTTCTTCCTCTGCTATAAAACGGCTAATGAGGCAAAACACCTTAAATCTCCATGCGTGACTTTTGCATGTTTCGGTCGTGATTCGTTATGCTTTGTCGTGCATTGTCACGCAAGAAACATCATTGAAGGAGTACAGGAAGCGTAACGCTAGTGGAGCGGTCTACGACGACCCCCGCGTAGCCGTAGCGGTCGGGCGTTTTGACGAAGTTGTAGCGATAGCGGAAGCGTAGTCAAAATGCAAGACCATCCGACACGGCGTATAGTCATTATTCCAACATTAAAGTGGCCCCCGATATCCGGACAATAATGATGGTTTTTTCGATTCGGTGTCCTTTAAAGTTGACCATGCAGGGTCTGATCTTGCGCGGGTTTCATGGACACTTAACTAAGCGACTTTTTAGCTTTAAAAGCCTCTGGGCGGACATAACGCAATATGAATGGCTTTGATGATGGCGTCTTTGGATTGTAATAGAGCGGCGTCGCGTTCTACTTGATCAAGGAGCGATTGAATCAAGGCCGCCACTTGAGATTTAGCGGTCGGATCAAGGTCTAAATGATCAAGCTCAGCGAGTAATTTCATGGGCGATGTTATACAAGAAATTTCGCCTGAAAGCCGTATGTTTACTGGACTTATCTCTGATTGTTCTCTGTTTTTTAGGTGAAAAATCACTCTATTTAGACCTGCCAATGTGCATGGGGCATCGCCGATAAACGCTGCCAATCCACATCGGTTACAAGCCAATCCCATTGCGCCTGACTGATAGCAAAACCGGCGTCCAGCACCTTGGGCCAAACAAAACCACCTTGATGTAAGCGGCGCTGACACAACCAAACGCCATTGCCATCCCACGCTAACAGCCACAAGCGATTGCCTCCGATTGCGAAACACGAACGCCGAACCTGCACACGGTGAGTCACCTAGCACTTGTTGGACAATAGACGATAATCCATCAATACCGCGTCTCATATCAACGGGGGCAACAACTAACCAAATCTGAGGTGGGCTGGCAATTAATCCAGGCATCGCAGCAGTTCCGCCAGCCAGGAGGCAGAAGTCGATGTGGGCATACAGACTTGATGGCCATTGGCATGTTTCAAGACGATACTCACTGTCACTGATGCTTTTAACTGAACGGAAAAGCCGCTTTGAATCGGGTTAGTATTCAATTCGACGACCGAATGCCAAACCATTAATAAACTTCGTTTACACAAAATTCAGGACACCCTCCGATTTCACGGACACCCCACTACAACTGAGTCAATTTTATGAATGCGGCAATTGACGAATATGCTTCAGAAAATCCAAGCTGAGTTTCTACTATCAAAATTACCCGAACCATGAACATCTAAAACAAGCGTCAATTATGGCAAGAGAAGCTATCTTAAATGCTCCTGGTGATTAGTAAAAAGCTAAAGCAATAAGGTACTAAAAAGAATACAAAAAATGCGGCTTTTTTAAGTAAATAACACCCATAAATTTGGCTTCTCTGTACGTTACTGCAACCATAGTTTTAAAAACAGATAACACTATCGATTTGTGAAAATAAGTTGCAAATTAGTTGCAAATAAATCACAAATTAGGTGCAAAAAAATGGGTGGATTTAAACAAACGATCGATGCACGTGATTGGGTTGCTTATGAATTTAAAAGAGAGTTTGGAGTCGATATTTATGACAAGGCACAAGATCCCCCAGCGTCAGAATAGTTGTCGCCTCAAATTTTAAGAAAAAATAAAATTTGAGATTAGGCATGAAAAATTATAAAAGGTATTCAGCAGGCTTCAAAGAGCAGGCATTGGTAAAAGTTTACAGTCGTGGCAATGACCAATCGCTATGTGACAGACGAAAACGGCCATGACCCGACCATCAC
>DATBQC010000758.1:0-3485 GCA_036561065.1 Methylobacter sp.
CGCCGCCGACGCGACTGGCAAAATCGCTGCGGCGTATCGATCCAACGATGGTGTCAGCTACGGTCTGCAACAGATGATCTCCGGTCCCGTGTCCCCAACGGTCGTTAACTGCCTTGAAATTATCGCAGTCCAAGAATAGTAACAAGAATGGATGGCCACCGCGTCTTGCGTTCTCCAACTCGACGATCAGGATTTCTCGGAGGCCCAGCCTGTTGTAAAGCAGCGTCAGCGGATCTTTGATCGCATTTGTTTTTTGTATCATGTATGAGCTTCTGAGTGCGGACAATATTGCTACGATAATGAAGAAAGAAACGAAGCGCCCAATCGCATCAATGGAGAAAAGGATTGAACTCGTTCCGAGTGGCTTGTCGACGGCGGAGACGATTAACAGGATAACAAGCGCAGCAATGGTGGCGAAAATTCCGGCGCGTCGTCCCATTCGCCAGGTAATCAGCATGATAGGAATCAAGAAAAACGCATTGAGTCGTATTTTTCCTTCGCCCAATCCGTCGAGCAGGCCTATCAAGGGAATCGCCAGGACAAGTAAGATATTTGTCGCCGTTTCCGATGTGGCGGACTTCCACACGACATTCAAAAACTCTGTAATTGCATTCATGATGAAAAAAGGACGCTAGTCCGCTCCGTCCGCCCCTATGCGAATTTTGGTGGGGCTGACGTAGCTGTATGGCGGAATTTCAAGATTGATGGGTGCCGGAACATTCTTGAAAACCCTCCCTGCAAGATCAAATTTCGATCCGTGGCAAGGGCAAAAAAACCCACCAGGCCAGTCGGAAGCTAGCGAGCCGGTGCCAGCAGCATTCGCGTCGCGCATGACCGGCGAGCACCCCAAATGCGTGCACACGCCGACGATGACAGCGAGGTCGGGGAAAAGCGAGCGAGTTGCGTTGCGACACTTAACGGGTTGAACAGAGCGTTCGGAATCCGGATCAGCCAGCAACGGGCGGTCTTGCCGCATTGCGTCCAGCGTTTTCGTGTCGCGCCGGAAAAGCCACACGGGTTTTCCGCGCCAAACCACTGTTGCAAGCTCGCCCAGGCGAAGATCGGCGATGTTAACATCTGTCGGGCCACCTTCCGAACGAGCCTTGGCTGAAGGTTCCATGCTGCCCACGAAAGGTACGACCGCACCAAGCACCCCCATACCGCCAACGATGGATGTCGCTGTCAGGAGATACCTACGGGTACGAAGATCGGTGTCGTCAAGGTGAACATATCGGTCGCGGTCGAATTCTGCCTCGGACACGAACAATGGGCGATACTTCGTCTCACCACTCATTTCTTACTCCTGTGGGCCGCTACTCTTTGAATGAATTTGTCGTATAGGCTTTACGCCAATCGTCTGCAAGCGATGCAAGCGATCACAGCCATTGGCGGCGCGTGGAAATGAATGCACGCGTCGTCTCACGACCGCAATCGTCAGTAGCTACACAATACGAATTAGATAATTGCTGATGGCGGAAGTTCCATCTGCGCCTCGATGCCAGTCGGAGCAGGTACTTTCAGTTTTGTGCCACAATCCGGATTAGCACTTCGGGTCAAAAGTCGGCAGGTGACATGATCATATCCGGATTGCAATGGAAAATGGAAATGCGGAATCAACATTTCAAACTCTTATGGCGATAGCGTAGGACTGGCCTCGACGCCGCATATATTCACGTCAAAATTTATAGGTAGCCCTGATGCCGCCCAGCCAATTTCGTCCCGGAGCGTTTTCATAAAACTGGCTGGCTGCCTGGTTGACAATCACCGACCCGACATACGCGTGATCGAACACATTTTCGACTCGTGCAAACTCTGTAATTGACCAGCCGCCGACTTCTTGCCTGTCAACGACGCGCAAACTCAACATTCCGTAACCGCTCGAAAAAGCCTGGTTCAAATCATTTGTGGCGATCCTGCCAGCCATCTTAGCCTCGACTGCGAATTCTAGAGCCTTGTTCGGCTTGCGCCACATTAATTCGGCAAGCACCCCCTGTCTCGGCACGCCCGGTATGCGATTGCCGCTGTTGACGGTATTGGTGGTGGTCAGCCTGGACGGGCCAACGGCACTTTCTGAATAGGATTGCCGAACCTTAGGGAAGCGCTGAATAATTCGAGTTTTGCGACCTGATAATTAAAGTCGTGCCTGTCGCATTGAAATTTCAAATTCCGCCGAGTTTTTTTCCCGCCAGAGCCGAATACGATGCAATTTACTGCGTTTTTCCATCGCCTTTCAAACTGCAGGCGCAACTTGGGTGCGCGCGGCCCCAAGATATCTTCGCGCTAGCACCAGATTGGCCAGACCAAACAACGACAGGAGCTGTGCGTTGTTCTTGGCCAATCCCCGGTAACGTGTTTTGCGATGCTTGAACAAGCACTTCACCACATGGAAGCAGTGCTCGACTTTGGCTCGCAAGCTGGCCTTCACTTGTTCAAACTGATCCAGCGCACATCCTGGCGTGCTTGCCTTCAGAGTCTTGCGCACGCTTGGTCTCATGGCAGTACACCAGTCGATTGCCTTGCCAACGTTCTCTGGCCGCTTAGCTACGCCTTGATAACCGGCGTCACCAGTACGACTTTCTCGCCGCCGTGCAGCAGCGCATGCGCTTGCGTCACGTCGGTTACGTTGACCTTCTACTCCGGACTCATCAAAAAGCTTAGTAAGTATGTTCGTGATCGCGGTCAAATTCAAGCGCCTTCCAGTTTTATTTGAAAGGAAAATCTCCGTCGGTTCTTGATACCGACCCAGTTTTCAGTCGACGATGGCCGAAAGTCAACAAGTGCGGCTAGTAGCTTGCGAGCGGGAGTAAGGAACCTTACGTTCCATACTTTAAATGTGGAATCACATTCCCTGCCGGATTTTTCGATGCTGGCACAAATTTTTCGAACGAATCTCGCTCCAAGACTCTTCACGAATATCGAGAAATCATATGTTTTGCCGTTAGGCGCGACGATGCTTGCAGTGGTTGGATCGGTACTATATTGAATCGATTGGACGTGTGGACAGGATTCCGCTTCACCAAAGAATAGTTGGTCCGGCATGGTCAGTCTCCTGGCATATCCTCGGAGAACGACGAGATGTCGACGAATGACAACAGCTTGCGCAGACAGGGTGGCAAAAGTTTGACAAAATAGCTCCCCGCGCGTATGGTTCCATTCAGACCCCGCCAAGGTTCTTCGTGTTTCCGGATACGCGTCCACGGCCCACCTTGTAGTGGGCCGGTGTCGTTAACAAGGCTGATTCGCTTACTGGCTCGTGTGTTCTCAATTGGTTAGGCAGCATTGAGGCCGCCGACTGCCCCGATTCTATTGCCAGATGTTTCGAATCTCCAAGTTGTTTTCCATATATATGCGTGCTAGGCCTTGACAGTTTTGTGGGAAATCGAAACTCAAAGTGCGTAAAAGGGTTCGGCCAGATTTGCGTTCCACAGCCTTGAGAAATATGTAAGTCAATATTTAATTAAGAATTCAAATCTGCTGCAAATTTG
>DATBQC010000759.1:0-3003 GCA_036561065.1 Methylobacter sp.
CCCCCAAAAAAACAATGCATAGGAATATGCCAACACAATGTCATATAAAGGTATTCTTAAAACGGCACTCTTTATGCTGGATGTTTAATGAATCGTGTTAGCTATTTTTTAAGGAGTATGGCCATGACAACACAGCACTCAAATGCATTAGACTCATCCTGGACGGTCTTTATCGAAATATTAAACGATGAATTCACCGCGAAAACCGGATTCGGGGTATACGCCCATATCACGCCAGTGGATGTCAATCAGGCTTACCAGCAATATCAATTAGACAATGCGCCGATGCGACTATTCGTCCGTGAATATGTCAGGCACTATGTCTAATACTATTTACGCTCAGCGAACTTCATCCAGCGCAAGCGGTTGGCATTGCTGACCACAGTCACAGAAGACATCGCCATAGCCGCACCCGCAATCATCGGGTTTAGCAACACGCCGAATAGCGGATACAACAAACCTGCCGCGACTGGGATGCTGACGGTGTTATAGAAAAATGCGCCAATCAGGTTTTGTTTGATATTGATAACAGTCGCCTTGGACAATTCAATGGCTTCAGGTACTTTCAGCAACGAACCTTGCAAGATAACCACATCGGCGCTTTCAATGGCGACATCAGTTCCGGTGCCGATCGCAAAACCGACGTCCGCCTGGGCCAATGCAGGCGCATCATTAATACCGTCGCCGACCATGCCGACAACCTCATTTAGTAGTTGCAGTTCTTTAACCACCCCGGCTTTATCCTGAGGCAACACCTGAGCCCGTACTTCCAAAATGCCCGCCTGCTTGGCAATGGCATGGGCGGTTATTGGATTGTCCCCGGTTACCATGATGATGCGCACGCCCTGGTTTTTCAGCAGTTCTACCGCACGGGCCGAATCCTTCTTGATCGGATCGGAAACGGCGATAATCCCGGCGATTTTATTATCCACCGCCAACAACATCGGTGTTTGCCCCAAGGCCGACAGCTTTTCCAAACGGTTGTTATAGCGGGTAAAACTGATCCCTTGCTGATCCATCAACGCCTTGTTACCGAACAGCACGCGCCGCTCATTAATCATGGCCATCACGCCGTGACCTGCGACGGCTTCAAATTGCTTCACTTTTTCCAGCTTGATTTGCCTATCTTCTGCCGTCGCCAGAATGGCCGCTGCCAGCGGGTGTTCCGAGCCTGACTCAATGCTGGCAGCCAGTTGCAATACCTGCTCTTCGCTGATGTCGCCGATGGCTTCAACCGTCGAAACAGTCGGTTTTCCTTCGGTAACCGTACCGGTTTTATCGAGTATCAAGCAGGTCAATTTGCCCGCCGATTGCAAGGCCTCGCCCTTACGAATCAAAATCCCTGACTGGGCAGCTCGGCCCACCGCGACCATCACCGAAATAGGAGTTGCCAAGCCCAAGGCACAGGGGCAGGCGATAACCAGCACGGTCATTGAGGTCACAAAGGCGTAGCCCAATGAAGGCTCAGGCCCGAACGCATACCAAATCAAAAAAGTCAGCACTGAAATCACTACTACGGTCGGAACAAAGACGCTGGAAATTTTATCCGCCAAGCGAGCAATTTCGGGTTTGCTGCTTTGCGCCTGCCTTACGCTTTTAATGATTTGCGCCAATGCGGTATCACGGCCAATGCGGGTTGCGGTAAACAAAAAACTGCCGGACTGGTTCATGGTTCCCGCAACCACTTCGGAATCCACCGTTTTTTCTACCGGCAACGATTCGCCCGTCAGCATCGATTCATCAACCGTGGAATGGCCTTCAAGCAACACACCGTCAACAGCAATTTTCTCACCGGGCCTGACTCTTAACGTTTCGCCCAACCCCACTTGCTCGATAGCAATATCAATTTCCTCGCCATTCCTGATCACGCGCGCCGTGCGCGGCTGCAAGCCAATCAACTTCCGAATAGCACTGGACGTTTTGCCTCTGGCTAGCGTTTCCAAACCGGAGCCCAAGTTTATAAAGGCGAGAATCATCACAGCAGCTTCAAAATAAGCATGTTTCGCCAAGGACGGCAGGGTGTCGTAATAATCGATAACAATGCACGAATACAGCCACGCCGATCCGGTGCCCAAGGCAATCAGGGTATCCATGTTGGCCTGCCCCAGCGTCAACGACTTATAAGCGCCGCTGTAAAAATGCCAGCCTGAATAAATCAGGATGCTTAAGGTGATAAGGGCGATTTCGGGCCAAACCCATGACCCTGCTGTCGATCCGATTTCCGGTAGCCAGCTTAAATGATCGGCCGCCATCAGCGATAGTCCAAAGACAGCCGCCACAGCCGCCTTTTTCATCAACTTCCGGTAGCGCTGCAGCTCCTGTTGTTCCTGTTCGGAAGGGTCTTCAAAGCCTTCCATCACCGCCGCATCGTAACCGGCGGCTTTAACAGCCCGCTTTAACATCTCAGGGTCGGCATTGCCTTTAACCACTGCGGAATGATCGGCAAAATTGACGCTGACTTCGGTCACGCCGTCAACCGCTGCCAAAGCGCCCTCAACGACGCTGACACATCCGGCACAACTCATACCTAAAATGGATAACCGCAATTCGTCGGAAGTCTTTATGCTCATAACGTCACCTCATGTATTACGATGTCTCTACGGTAAAGCCCGTATCGATAATAGCGTCGGTAATAACATCCACGCTGGTTTTTTCACTATCGAATTCAACGTTAACTTCTTTGTCTTTACTCGAAGCATTAACCGACAGCACGCCATCGATAGTTTTTAGTTTTGCCGTTACATTTGCCTCACACCCGCCACATTTCATACCGATAACGGTTAACGATACAGACTCTGTCATTTTAATCTCCTCAAGTTTGGTAAAGACATTGCATTCAACGTCTCTAGTAATTCCTATATATCATACTCGACTGATAACCGATAATCATGGTATAAAATGGTTCTTATATGTAGGATTATGATGATGCTAGCCCCACGCCTACGAATATTCAATCTAACACACTAAGCAATTGAAATGGCAGATATTATAATCGGTCGGCAA
>DATBQC010000760.1:0-3808 GCA_036561065.1 Methylobacter sp.
CTGCAAAATAAAGTAACATTATTTATTCCTGAAATTATCAACCAGCGCGGCCACTACATTTTCCATGCGCTGAGCCCTTGATCCTTTGATCAAAACTGCTTCATCGCCTTTGAGCTCTTGTTTTAACGCTTCAATTAAATCATTTTGGGTGTCAAAAAAAGCGGCCCCTTTGCCAAAAACCTTTACAGTATTTCGGGCATCAGAACCTATAGCCAGAAGACGCACGACACCACTTGATTTGACTAACTCACCCATTTGTTCATGTATTTTTGGGCTATCGGGGCCCAATTCGCCAAAAGCACCTAAAACCAACCAACGCTTCCCTTCACAATTCGACAACACATCGAGTCCCGCTTTTAATGAGGCTGAATTAGCGTTATAGGTGTCATCGATAACGATATTTCCTAAGCGACTTACCAGGGGCTGCAATCGTCCGATAACTGGCGTTACGCTTTCCAATCCCTGTTTAATCTGCTGCAAATCTATGCCCAACGCCATACAGGCCGCAGTTGCCGCCAATGCATTAACGACATTGTGCCTGCCCGCCAGCTTTAGTTTTACCGTCAACTCGCCTTTCGCAGTCACCAGTTCAAAGGTCGTCGCGAACGCATGGTTAATAATTTCCGTTTTAACGGAACGCGCTTTCACCTCAGATCGTTCATCGACCCCAAACGATATGACTTTTCTTGTTCCGGCTACCGTTTGCCAATAGTCGAAATAATCATCGTCGCGATTAAGCACCGCCACCCCGCTGTCTTTGAGCGTCTGGATTATCTCTCCTTTGGCTTTGGCGACGCCGTCAACGCTGCCGAAGCCTTCGATATGCGCGGCCCCCACATTGGTAATGATCGCCACGTCCGCTTGCGCAATTCGACTGGTAAATTCAATCTCGCCCGGATGGTTTGCGCCCATCTCGATGACTGCATACCGGTGTTGTTCGCTCAAGCGCAACAAGGTCAAGGGTACGCCGATGTCATTATTCAGGTTGCCTTGAGTAAACAAGGTGTTTCCATTGACGCTCAATATCGCTGCCACCATTTCCTTGACGGTGGTCTTGCCGTTGCTGCCGGTAATGCCGACGACAGATACCGATGCTTTGTTCCGCCAAGCGCCTGCTAGCTCAGCCAAGGCCTGACGGGTATCGTCAACCACGATATGCGGTATTGTTGCGCGAATGCCTTGGTGCACGATTGCCGCTACGGCCCCTGCTTGTTCGGCTTTGTCTACGAACTCGTTGCCATCGAAGTTATCGCCTTTAATAGCCAAATAAAGCTCGCCCGGCTTTATCGCGCGCGTGTCGATGCTGACCGATGAGATTTCAACATCGTTCCCGACCAGCTTCCCGTGCACACATTCGCCACAGTCGCTCAGCATCATTTTCACAGGTTTTCTGCTCTCATTTTTAATGCTTCCATCACCACCTGCCTGTCGCTAAATGGTAGTTGTACACCGTTGATTTCCTGATATTGTTCATGGCCTTTACCTGCAATCACAACACAATCATTTACTGCGGCTTGTGTTATGACTTTTTGTATCGCCTGTTCTCTGTTTTGAATGACTTCAACCTTAGCTGTTCTACATCCGGCCAAAATATCATTCACTATATCCAGTCCGTTTTCGTAACGCGGGTTGTCATCGGTAACCACCACATGATCCGCCCATTGCTCGGCAATTTTTCCCATTTGCGGGCGCTTGCCTGTATCCCTGTTGCCGCCGCAACCGAAAACCACCCATAAAGCCTGCTTGCAATGCTTGCGCATGCTGGATAAAACTTTGTCCAAGGCATCTGGTGTATGGGCATAATCGACAAATATCAATGGATCGGTTTTTCCCCCAAATCGCTCCATTCGTCCATCAACAGGTTTTATACCGGTAAGTTTTTTAGCCGCCTCAGGCAACGAAACTCCCATAGCCAGCATGACGGTCAAAACGGCCAGGACATTCTCTACATTAAAGTCACCGTAAAGCGGCACTTTCACCCGCTGTTGCTGATCTTGCCAACGCAGATCAAATTCGATGCCATCCGCTTTATGCCGTATATTTTCTGCATAAATGCACTCGCCCGAATCCGCTGTTTTTCCGTTAACGCTAAATTGCCATCGTTGCACTGATTCGGGTACTGCGGCAATAATCTGCCCGCTGTATGCATCATCCAAATTCACCACCGCGAAGGCTAAACCCGGCGTTTTCAATAGTGCCAGCTTGGCCTGCACATAGGCCTCCATCGTGCCGTGGTAATCCAGATGGTCGCGGCTGATATTGGTAAATACCGCGCCTTTAAACATCACCCCGTTGACCCGGCCTTGCTCCAACCCATGCGAGGAAACTTCCATCGCCACGGTGTGTTTTTTATTCTTTAATAATTCAGCCAGTATTTTCTGAATAGCCAGTGCATCAGGCGTAGTGTTCAGCGTCTTGTTGAGCTTGCCCCACTCTCCCCAGCCGAGTGTCCCTATAATTCCGCAATCATCGATCATCTGGCTCAAAAACTGACTGCACGATGTTTTTCCGTTAGTGCCGGTAATACCGATAACAGTCATAAACCGGGATGGATCGCCATAAAAACGCGCGGCCAATTCGCCCAACTTTAAGCTAAGGTTTTCCACTGCGATCATCGGCACATAGCTTGACCCGCTACGCTGCAAAGCCTCTGCCACCTGTAGGCCATTCCCGACCGGATCGAAAATGACCGCGCAGGCTCCATTATTAATAGCCTGCTCAACATGGACCAAGCCATGCTGTTTGGCTCCGGATAACGCAATGAATGCATCACCGCTAACCACCGCCCGGCTATCCAACGCCAAGCCGGCAACGGGTCTGTCGTCCTGATCTGGAAGCGAAACCAGCCCGGTTAATAAATCTTTCAACCCCATTGATGCCAAGTTATGATCCTTGCCGCGTCAACAAGATGGGCATATTGTCCTGCTGGTCAGGCGCTACCTCCAATACCCTCAAAGCTCCTGCCATGACCTTGGAAAACACCGGAGCCGAGACGATCCCTCCGTAGTATTGCCCCGCAGAAGGCTCATCAACCATGACCACGACAATCAATCGCGGATTCTTTGCCGGAGCCATACCTGCAAAAACTGAAAAATAGCTGTTCTCGATATATCCGCCCACACCGGCTTTTTTTACCGTCCCGGTCTTGCCGGCGGCACTGTAGCCATCGACCCTACCCTCGTAAGCGGTACCGTCTTTCATTAATACGGTTTCCATCATGGCCCTGACTCGCTTGGCGGTCTTGGCTGTAAACACCCGTTGCCCGTCTACATCTTCATCCCGTCTTAGCAAGCTGACCGAATGTAAAATGCCGTCATCCGCCAATGCCGTATAGGCTCTTGCCAACTGCAACGCCGAGGTACTCACGCCATAGCCGAAGGACAATGTCGCCCTGTCGAATTCGCGCCAGCTTTGGTAATCCAGCAAGCTGCCACTGGCTTCTCCTGGGAAACCGGAGCCAGCCGCAACACCAAAACCGAGCTTGTTGTAAATCCCCCAAAAATATTCCGGCGGCATTCTCAATGCCATCTGACTGACCGCAACATTGCTGGATTTTTTCAGCACGCCGGTCAAATCCAGCGTCCCGTAATTATGCACGTCCTTAACCACATGACTTCCGACCTGATAAAACCCGTGGGTTTCAAAAACTTCATTCGGCTTGACATAGCCCCCGTCCAAAGCGGCTGCGACCACGAACGGCTTGACCGTCGATCCCGGTTCGAAGACATCGGTGATCGATCTATTTCTGTACAGCGCTTCCTTTAAACTCTTTCGGGTATTCGGGTTAAATGACGGCTGATTGACTGCC
>DATBQC010000761.1:0-2267 GCA_036561065.1 Methylobacter sp.
CATGTACGGAAATCCAAACAATTCAATCGATCAGCGACTGGCAATTGCCGAATCAGAGTCCGTTCACCGCAGACGGGTCCGGGCGCTACCAGCCGGGAAATGCCTTCGAAATGCCGAATGATGATACTGGAGTATCGCTGCCTGACGTCAATGGCGCGCTCGATGCACACGGCCATCGAATTGGTGATCCCGGCAGATTGCATGAGGGTGTGCTGAATTTCACATGGGGCCAAAGCGTCGGAAAAGGACCAGACGTTCATGAGAATCCAGCTCATCCTGATGTAAAATACAATGTCCTCCGCTCGATTTCTCCAGAGCCGGTTGATCGTTTTTTTAACGATCAATGGAATTTTGATCCGAAAGCGTTTGTTGATGGGAACGGCAATTATCGAGCCCCGCTTCCGCCAGCCGATCAAAACTATATTCCGGGGAGATTGCCAGCGACTTCGACTCCTTACAATGGAGGGACATCGATGCTTTTTCACAAAGGCTATCCAACCATGACGGGTTCGGCTGGATGCCAGACCTTCCCTGACGGGCAGTTTCAGAACTTCGCCAAAGTTCTGGAGGATACCCAGAGCAGCACCCGGCAACCAAGCTTTTATTATCTTCTCAAGAATATGTGATGAGGTTTGTGAATGCGCACAGAATGGTCGAATGGAATGGATGTTGGTATGGGCGTATCCGGATCAAACAGGATAGCTTTATGGCGGCGATTAAAATGGTCGGGCATAAATTCAATTGCGGGATTCTGTCTCGCGGCTTTTTTCTCCAATTACGCTTTGGCGTCGACCATGGTCGGCGATCCATGGATAATTCGCCCAGACGGATTCGGGCCATTGCCCTATTCGCGATCATTTGCCGAGACACAACAGGCATACCCGACTGCGGAGATAAAAGTCGGGAGGAGCATGCCTGGGGAAATCTGGACGGATATCACCGATCCGCTTGCCCTGGCCTATGATTCGTATGTGTAGTTTTCGCAGGACGGGTTGGAATTATTTCGGTCGCTATGCTACTGCAAGACAGAGGCGGGACATGTCGAATTGCCGAAAGCTGATTATCGGCTATCTCCTACTATAACCAGCCGCAAGTATCATACCGAGACTGGGATCAGGGTTGGTTCGACAGTAAGGCAATTATTGAAAGCCTACCCAAATGCGGGGACGCTATTTGCCATGAGACAAAAGCCCATGGATTACCATAACTACACCGAAAGCGTTTGTTTTCTCAAACAGGCTGACGGTGAGCCGCATATTGGGACGCTTGAAGCTATTGCTTTTTATGTCAAACCTGCGAAGGGACGAAAAGCAGTCGGCATCTACAACGAGAAAGAGCGATGGACAACTACCCGGATTGATCCTGACGCAATCATCATCGCTTTAAAGTTAACTATTTATGCGATTTGGAAGAATACCGGGCTCAATAGGCGGCCGTTGCGGTGAGCGTCGAATTGAGCCAGTCGCCGAACCCGCATTGATGACTCAAGCGGCATGCAAGACTTGATTTTGCGTACCCGGATTTCCGGACAGCTTCCGAAACCATGAAATAGACGATTTATCGCAACAAATCAGTTCAGCATCCACCAGCCGCCCCGAGCGGCTTTTTTTGCGCCTTGTGCGCGGGAGTTTCCATGAAATATCACATAGTAGAGGTGACCTGATGGCGCGCAACGGATCCGGCACTTACGTGCGCCCGGCCGGTGGCGCGATCATCACCGGCACGACCATCACTAAAGCCTGGGGCGATACCTCGCTTGACGATGTCGGCACTGCGCTGACCGCTTCCATCGCCAACGACGGCCAGACGCCGATTCTGGCCAACCTGCCAATGTCCGGTTATCGCCATACCGGCGTCGGCAATGCGGCGGCGCGCAGCGACTACGCAGCAGCCGGGCAGATTCAGGATGGTTCGCTGATCTGGTGCGGCACCGCGACCGGCACGGCGAATGCGCTGATTCTCACTGCGTCACCAATCATCACGGCTGTCGCTGCCGGCATGACACTACGTTTCAAAGCCGGGGCGTCGCCGAACAGCGGCGCGACTACCGTGACGATCGGCACGACTTCGGCCATCGCGGTGCAAGTCAACGGCTCGGCCTGCTCGGGTGGCGAAGTCGCTGCGAACAAATGGTATGAAATTGTGGTGGATGCTTCAATCACGTCCTGCCAACTGAGCAAGATAGGCCAGCCAACAGTAAGTGAAATCGGCGCAGCCCCCGCTGTCGGATCGGCAAACATTACCACTCTCGGAACGATTTCTGCAGG
>DATBQC010000762.1:0-3159 GCA_036561065.1 Methylobacter sp.
CCTCGCGACGCATTTTCGCGACTTCGATATGCACCTTGGTGACCAGCGGACAGGTTGCGTCAAATACCCGCAAGCCGCGCGCGTCGGCCTCGGCCTGCACCGCTTTCGATACGCCGTGGGCGGAAAACACCACTGTATTGCCGGATGGAACATCCTGCAATTCCTCAATGAAGATTGCCCCTTTGTTGCGCAGGTCGTTGACGACATAGGCATTGTGGACGATTTCGTGACGCACGTAGATCGGCGCGCCGAATTCGGCCAGTGCGCGTTCCACGATTTCAATCGCGCGATCAACCCCGGCGCAAAAGCCGCGGGGTTGGGCAAGTAGGATTTCTGCATTCATTTTTAAGCTTTCGATTCGAGGTGCCGACCAACTATTGGTAAGCAGTTTTAATGCCGGTCACAACACCCCGATAATTTTCGTTTCGAATTTCAGCGGCTGGCCTGCCAGCGGGTGATTGAAGTCGAACAAGGCATTCTCGGCATTGATCTCGCGCAGCACGCCAGCGAAGCGCCCGCCGCCGGGTGCGGCAAATTCGACCAGATCGCCAATCTTGTAATGTTCGTCCTGCGACGAATTCTGATCCAGGGTTGCGCGCGACACCAGTTGAAGCAGTTCAGGATTGCGCGGTCCGAAGGCCTTTTCCGCCGGCAGCTCGAAGCTTTGCTGCGATCCTTCCACCAGACCGATCAAACAGTCTTCAAGGAATGGCGCCAGTTGGCCGGTTCCGAGTTGCAGCGTCGCCGGCTTATCCTGAAAAGTGCTGATGATATCGACGCCATCCATCGACGCCAGGCGATAATGCAGGGTCAGGTAGGCAGACGCGGTGACGACGGGTAGCGAAGGTTGTTGGTTTGACATGATGGTATCCGGCAGGCATGATAGCCTGCTATTTTAAGCCACGAAACAAACGAAGGTGTCGAATTATCATGGCAATCACCGATTGGCCCGCTGAACAACGACCGCGCGAGCGGCTTATCAAGCATGGGCCGCAGGCTTTGTCGGACGCGGAACTGCTGGCAGTGTTTCTGCGAGTCGGTGTTGCCGGCAAAAGCGCGGTCGATCTTGGACGTGAGATGGTAGGGCATTTCGGTTCCTTGAACGGACTATTTTCCGCTACCTTGGCGAATTTTTCCGAGATCAATGGTCTCGGGCCGGCGAAATTCGCGCAACTGCAAGCGGTAATGGAACTGGCGCGGCGGGCGTTGGCGGAAGAATTGCAGTCCGGCGTGAGCTTGAGTTCGCCGCAGGCGGTCAAGCAATACTTGCAACTGCTGTTGGGCGGCAAGCAGTATGAATCGTTCGCCGTGCTGTTTCTCGATGTGAAAAATCGTCTGATCGATTCGGAGGAGTTATTTCGCGGCACCTTGACCCATACCAGCGTCTATCCGCGCGAAGTGGTCAAGGCGGCGCTCGGACACAATGCCGCCAGCATTCTGCTGGCCCACAATCATCCCAACGCTTGGAAAACCGCACCAGCAAAGGCCCGCAGCTTGGCACACTAGAAGCCATGCCCCCATTTATGCCCCCAAGTTGATTTTCTGCCGCTAAAACGGCATGGTTGCCGCAATCATGCTGCGATCATTTTTCTTGCTGGAGAGAAATATGCGAATTGAGCGGGAATTGAAGGCGTTGTATTACCAGTCGGATGGCTTCTTAATGTTGGTTCCGGGAATTAAGTCTGGAAATTGCGACGCTGCCAGCGCGGCTGCGGTGATGTGTTTTGTGAAATCAACTTCTTTCAGCATTTCTTTGGAAGTCCCGCGCTTGCTGGCGAAGAGTCCGATGACCTTCCGAGCGTGGAACGTTTTGACCAGCCGGATAGCTTCCACAAGGTCGCTGTCTCCAGAAACCATTACAGCACAGTCGTAGCCGCCTAACCAAGCGTCGTTCAGCAAGTGAACGGCAAGATTCACGTCCGAACCTTTCTCGTTTGTTCGGATGACATCCACATAACGAGTTGCGCCGATTTGCGTTACCAATTTCGCCTTCACGTTGTGTGTTGTAAATTGGCCAAAATAAACATGAATCTTTGGGGAGGATTGCTGCAGCGCCCGAATGTACGCATCCTGATGGTTGTGTTTGTCTGGATCGCTGGGCGTGGGTGATACGCGTGCAGTGAAATATTTGATTGCAACGATGTCGTTGTGGCTTGCTAGTAGGCGAGTGAATAACGCATGCAAGTCCAGCCACTTGTAAGGCGTTTTCTTCAGCGCCCCATAGTAGAAATTGAAGCCATCAACGTAAATTATTGTTTTCATTTCGCCACGCACAAAAAGCAAGGGCGACGCCCCCGAAGAAGTGTCGCCCCGCGGCCCATACCAGAAGCATGGGGGTGGTAATCAATGAAAACATTTTCGCATATATTGCCGGCCAAGGTGATTGATAAAAACTATCGTACTGTATATCAATACGTCGATTTGTTACTTGCAGCATCCTAATTTTTTGCATTCCCACAATTTCTCTTCCCATCCCGGCTGCACTCCCATTGATCCTTGGTTTTTGCGGACCATGTTAGGAAATTTGGGATATCAATACCTCGGGCCGTTCGCAGCCTCTTGCACCTTGAACCGGCGCAACGCCGGATGATTGCCAGCAATGAAAAGCAATGGCCGGCGTACTGAGTCGCTTAAAGCTACTCTGTCGGGCGGTCAGAACGGAATCGCCCCCAATAAGTGATCCTGCCGCACTTATGGAAGTCAATTGCGGGATTTTCCCGGAATTGCCGGCCACCGGCATTCAAACGTGATTCCGGCTCACATTCGATTGTAGATACGGGAAAATCCCGGATGTAAAAACTTGCAGGTTCGCGAGATGTGAGCGAAATTTTTCGTTCGCCTACCAAGACATGCAATACAGGCATCGAGTCAAGGTAGATGCTCCGAAACTTGGAAATTCTGCGAGTCGTTCAAAGCTACTCGCAATATCTGGCTTGGGGGCTTCCTCAACTTTAAGGAGGGGGTAACTCGAACAAAACGGGGTGGCGTTCGGCCACCCCATGATGTTCCGCGATCAGTACCGCTGATTATTGCCGGTCGCATTGCGAACGTCGATTGCAACCTGCGATAGGCAATTGCGCGCGCACTCAACATCGTCGACCACTCGATACAGCTTGGCGCTTCCGGTCAATTCCTCCGGTCGTTTAAACTTCTTGTTGA
>DATBQC010000763.1:0-1535 GCA_036561065.1 Methylobacter sp.
CCAGCGCCCGATTGGGCGGCGACAGATAAAGGCCGACGATGTCGCGGACCTTGTCGACGAACAGGGGGTCGCTGGAAAGCTTGAATGTTTCCGAGCGATGCGGCTGCAAGCCGAAAGCGTTCCAAATCCTCCGGATCGTCGCCGACCCGAACCTCGACCGCACCCGTCCGCGATGAGAACAAAACATGAACATGCGCGTTTGGCGCGGCGACCCCGCCCCTGCCGGACAAGCGATGACGAACTCTGGTCGGATGCGCTTTCGAGCGAGGCGCGTTGCGATGCGGCGGATTTCCTGCATCGACCAGCGGATGAGCGACGCCCGAAGCGATTGCCCTGCCCAACTGACCCCGCCTAGTTTCGTTCCTCAAAGATTCTGTTATACTTCTCAACAACGCTCACAATAGAGAGCCTCTGCGTCGCATAAAGTCGAGCATTCGACGACAATTTAGCGGCCAAGTTAGTATCATTGATGACGCTTATCAGCTGACGAGCCAAATCGTCGCGGTCGCCAAATTTAAATAGTAGACCGTTATCGCCATCGATCATATTAGATACACCCCAAACGTCTGAAGCGATAACGGGCAAGCCCATTGAAAGCGCTTGCATAATAGCAGTGCTCATTGTCTCTCCATGCGTGCTATGCACATATACCGTTAAATCATTCAGGAATTCTTTGAGCGCAGTTTGACCAAGCATACCATGAAAAACTATATTGGCCTGAAACCCAATTTTCTTAGCGTGCTCCTCAAGCGCAGTCCGTGTATTTCCGTCGCCCGCGATACGCAGCCTAAACTGCAAATCAGGCCGCATCTCGCAAAGTAGCGCAAACGCCTCAAGTAAAGTGTAATGATCTTTATTGGTCTGTAATCTAGATTGCATCCCTATTTCGATGGCCCCAAGCACTTTTTCCCTTCTATAAGGTGAAAAAAAACTCGTATCCAAGCCATTACCCACAACGCTTAAATCGCAATGCCCGCAGAACATCTCCAGCTTTTTTTCTGCCATCTCTTTAGATTCTATTGTAAGGTATATCACATGGTCAAAGAACAGATGTGCTAGTGCAAGCAAGCACCAATCCGCTTTCCGCTTCAGGTGATGTGCCTGCGTTTCACGCATAACGATGAATAATTTTCTTCTTGATACCCCCCGATAGAGGACAAGCGATGGCACGGCGGCCAGTCCATGAGCAAAGACTAATTCTGCGTTGAGCGACAAGAGACATCTAAATAGCCGGATAATATACTCGAAGTACCCCAACATCGCGCGTCGATTCACGTAGATCCAAGGTATATTCATAGAATTACAACGGTCAATATATTCCTGTCGCGGCTCTTCACTGCCAACAAAAATAACGCAATGCTCCGTATCCGGTAAAAACCCGCCTTCTATTAGAGAAAATAAAACCGCCCCATGCCCACCCAGCCCAGAATACAGAATGTGTGCGACCTTCATGCTTCACCCAATCCGCTCATCGAACTTAATAACTTTTGCCGGCACCCCAGCAATCGTTACGTTGTCGGGGAAGCTCTTATTTA